>JAZQVF010000074.1:0-9563 GCA_045631675.1 Candidatus Stercoripulliclostridium sp. | reverse complement strand
AGGTAATGGGTGCGGGTAGTCCACTCGTCTCCCAAACCGATTCCATTATGAGAACGTGGTTACCATCCACCTCTCTTATCGCTTTATAGAGTTTATGGTAAAAGTTCCATTGTCTAAAATCGGTGTAACCGTGCTTACCCTCGGGCTCGTTTAAGAGATCGTAGCCTGCAATTATCGTTCTGTCCTTATATCTACTTGCAACGGTTGTCCAAAGATCAATGGTCTTTTGCTCGTTTTCCTTGTTGCCAAAAAGGTTTACACCCGAGGTATCTCCGGAGTGGTCTTTACCATTTTGAGAGCCGTATGCTCCGTGCAAATCTAAGATAACGTAAATATCTCGCTCGTCGCAGTTGTCAATGAACCAATCCAACCTCTTAAAGTTGGTAAGCTCACCGTTTTTGTCTTCAATATTAAAGTATGCAAAGGGTAATCTTATAAGATTAAAGCCAAGCGCCTTTACGTGGTCAAAGTCCTCTTCTTGCCACCAAGCATCTTGGTATGCCTCCATTAGCGCCTCTGCGTTTTCCCAACCAAAACGCTCTCTAAGTACCTTTAAGGTGGTGAGGGTGTCCTTGGAGGTAACGGGAGTCATCCACTCCTCTTGCACAAATAAGCCACCGGCATTTATTCCTTTGAGGAATACCTTTTCCCCCTCTTCGTTGACAAAATCTTGTCCTACCGCCCTTAAAAATCTTACGTCAGGCTCATCCTCAGGAGTTAAAAAAGAACTTACTACAACAAGAGAGGTCGCTAAAGTAAGAACTAACAAAAGTATAACGATCAGATTTTGGACTCTCTTCATCTCAAACCCCTAAAGAATACTCTTTATTATTTTATCACACGCGCGCGCACTCTGTCAAGGGGGGTAAAACTAAGCAAATTACCATCTTGACCACTTCCATTTTTGCGTTTATAATTGTATTGGTGGAAGTTGAGATTTTCACTAAAACCTATGATAAGAGGTAATTATGTCAGGATTGGACATCTTCTATGCTATACTTGCTGCTCTTTCTGGATTAGGGGTGTTTATTTTCGGAATGAAAATCTTAGGCGACAACCTTGAGGCCGTCGCCGGTAACCGTATAAAGCAGATGTTTAGCCTTATTGATAAATCCCGCTTTGTGGGAGTCGGTATAGGCGCAGGCGTAACGGCCGTTATTCAAAGTTCTTCTGCCGTTACCGTTATGCTCATCGGCTTTGTTAATGCAGGGCTTATGACACTCCCTCAAGCAACAAGCGTTGTTTTTGGTGCAAATATAGGTACCACCATCACCGCGCAAATAGTTGCACTCGGCTTTGGGGGCATAAAGGATATTCAAATTACCGTTATCTTCGCCGCTTGCGCAGGTGTAGGCGCATTTATGCTCCTATTTGCTAAAAAAGACCTTATTAAAAAAATAGGCTCTATAATTTGTGGTCTCGGTATGATTTTCGTAGGTCTACAAGTTATGGGAGATAGCATGGAAAAATTTAAGGACGCGCCCATTATCGTTAACGCACTTCAAAGCGTAACTAACCCCGTCCTATTACTTTTACTCGGTGCAATAATTACGGGAATAATTCAAAGTTCAAGCGCAATGACCGGTTTGGTTATTACGATGAGCGCGGCAGGAATTATCACCTTCCCGCAAGCAATGTACGTAATGATCGGCTCAAATATAGGCACTTGTATAACGAGCCTAATTTGCTCCATAGGCACTACTACTAACGCTAAACGCGTTGCCATTATACACCTACTCTTTAACGTAATAGGCTCCACCCTATTTATGATTGTAGATATCTTTGCAAAGTTTGGCAATCTACTTATGAGTTGGTTTGATACTGCGCAAATGCAAATTGCAATGCTACACACCATGTTTAACGTTGCAACGACGATAATTCTAATTCCTTTCATTAAGCCACTCGTTAAACTCGTTACGCTCATAATACCCGAAAAGAAAGGTGCAAAAGAAGAAGACGATACCCCGCGCCTTTACTTCCTTAACGAGCAAATCCTTACTTCTCCACCCCTTGCCGTGCAAAGCATAAAAAGAGAAATTCTTAATATGTACAACCTTGCAAAGGGCAATCTTGACATCGCTCTTGATGCAATTACTTCAACGGATATCTCCAAAAAAGATGAACTTAAAACAACGGAAAACAAACTCAACTATCTCCACAAAGAGATAACCAAATATCTTGTTAAGGTTAACCATATGGACATAAACGACCTTGATGCAGAACTTTTAGGTACTGCTCATCATACCGTAAGCCACCTTGAAAGAATTGGCGACTACTCAGAAAATATATTTGAGTATGCAATGCGACTAAACGAGGATAAACTAAGTTTTTCCGAAGATAGTTTAGAAGAAATTGCTCGCCTTAGAGAGGCCCTTAACAACCTATTTGAACTTGGTTATAAAATTTACGACGAAGAACTTCCCGAACTTATTCCTACCCTTTACACCTACGAACAAATCACCGACGATATGAAGGTGCTAATGGGTGAGAAACACGTGGAAAGATTGAATGAAGGCGTATGCAATCCCGAAACCGGTGCGTTGTATCTTAGCCTTGCAAACGACTGTGAGCGTATTGCAGACCATATTACAAGCATTGCTAACGCCACGAAGTCTTTTGCTAAACCCAAAAAACTGATAAAAGATAAAACGGAAAAATAGTATTTCTAATTGTTAAAACGCCTTAAAAAATTAAAAGCCCACTTTCGTGGGCTTTATCTATTTATTATTCTTCATCGTGTAAATCTTCGTAGTCCGGGTCAAAATCTGGATTATCTATGGATTCAAGTATGTTTTCAAGAATTGCGTCTTCGCGCTCGCTTGACGTCATATCACGATACTTCTTTCTAAACTGCCAGAAATGAGTGGTTTTTTCATCCTTTGGTCTTTGAATAACTGATGCTTCTTCAATTTCAGGAGCATAAAGTATGGTCCTTGAAGAAATCATATTCTTCTTGCCACCTATCGTGGTTACCCTAATGAGTTTATCAAGTAAAATAAGTAGTTGTGGTAGTAGTACTATTACAAATAGGAATGCAATTATACCACCACGCATTATAGCGCCACCCATTATTCTCGTTGCAGGAAGAGTGGAAACGAATTGTACCGATGCGCCTGCACCTGCTAAAATACTTGCAGACGTCATTAGAGTACGTGAACTATCTGCTAACGCTTGACGTACTGCGTCGTACTTACCCATAGTCCTACGATGTTCAAGATATCTATCGGTAAGTAAAATTGCATAGTCTACCGTTGCACCAAGCAAGATAGAACTAATAAGCATATAGCCTATAAATACTAATGGTTGAGAAGTGCCACTTATAAGTCCTGAAATGTAAGGTACCGCCATGTTGACGTATACAGAACCTTGAATTACGATTACGAGAATTATGGGAAGTATTGCGCTCTTGAATGTTAAAAGTAGTATGAGTGCAACAAGTCCTAATGAAACGTAACTAATTACGTCATAGTCGCTATTAACTATATCTTTTATGGCAAGCGTTGCAGAAGATATACCAAGCACGTAACCTTCTTCAAGTTCAGGATGCAATTCTTGATGTTTTTGTAATATTCCCGTAATTTCACTTATAAGCAGGGTGGTTTCTTCCCCTTCTTCTTCCGCATCAAGGAACATTACTACGCGAGTATATTCACTCGTCGCCGGGTCTCCTGTTGCTATAAATTGTTTGATGAACTTCTTAGGCATTGCACTGCCTACTCCCTGTTCTTCAAACATTGCGTAACTTTGCACCGTGGAAATCCCTTTAACCTTTTGAAGATCGCTCGTTATATCAAGTTCAACCCCACTTTCAAGATACTCAATGGGTAGCAACATAATGAGTTGGTTTTGCTTTCCGAAAACCTTTTCCATATCTTCTCTATCCATTGCAATTTCACTTTCAGTTCCACCCATACTTGCTTCAGGACCGTAAACGAATGGATTTTGTGCTTGGAAGAAGAAACAAGGAACTATAATTGCAAGGATAATAAACGGTACGTAAAAACGAGATTTTACAAGGCCCTTACTAAACTTTCTCCAACTTAGGTTGAAGGTCTTATGCTCCGTTTTATCAAGGAGTTTTTCCATATAAAGAATAACCCCTGGCATTAAGAAGATAACGCAAAGTATGGAAAGTACCGTTCCTTTCATAAGAACGAAACCCATATCCAAACCAAGTTTAAACTTCATAAACATAAGTGCAACGAAAGATGCAACCGTAGTTAAAGATGCAGAACTTATTGCTTTAAGTGAACCACTAAGCGCTTCTACCATTGCTTCGTTAGATTTTAAACCCTTCTTCTTTTCTTCCTTAAAACGATGTAGTAAAGTTACGCAGTAGTCCATGGTTAAAGCAAGTTGAAGTACTGCCGATACGCTTTGCGTAATATAGGAAACACCGTCTGCCCCCGTAAGATATGGAGTAATCCAGTTAGTTCCCATATTCATAAATACGCTAACGCCTATAGGAATAAGGATGGCAATAGGCTCCAAATAAGAAGTAGTGGTGAGAAGTAGAATTAAAATGATAATTACGGCTGCTACTATGGTAGAAATCATCGTTTCTTTTGAAACCATTTGAATACTATTGTAGGTGGTTGCAGCATTACCTACTATGGAAACGTCCCCTTCGCCGTCCTTAATTTGGTCAATGGCATCCATAGTTTTCGTTGCGTAATCGCTATGGGTAAAGGCAACTTGGAATAGTGCATACTCCCCGTGCTTGTCGCCGTTATAGTAAAACATCTCTAAACTTGGCTTGAATTCTTCAAGCATAGAAATATCAAAACTACCACCCATTCCTTCAAGAGCACCTTGAGATGATGAAACTGCCGTACCCATTGAAAGCATAAACTTGGTAAATAGTTGCTTGTCGCTAACGCTAAGTCCGTTAGTCAACTTATTAAGCACACCACTCAGTGCGTTCATATCAAGGTTACCACCACTGAGTACCCCACTTATTGCATTCATTTCAGCATCACTCAAAGTGGGAATTACGTCCACCATGTGCATGACGAAAGAAACCGCTTTACCACGGCTTAGACCATCCGTGCTCTCTTGCGCTTCTTTTATAATTCCAATTTCATCAGAAAGGAATACGTCGTCAATCCAAATTACGTCGGCAACCCCCTCAATACCCATCATCCACTCTTTAAACTCAACGGCCTTTTCAATGGTGGTATTAGAAAGCATAACGGTTGCGTTACCGCCCTCGCCAAATTCGCCGTACATAGCGTCAAGTCCCTTGGCAACGGAACTGTCCTTAGGAAGATAACCACTGTCGTTATAGTTGACTTCAACAAACATCATGCCAACTATAGAGGCTACGAGTAGCACGGCAAAGACGATTACTATCCACAATCTATTGTTAACTACAAAACGTGAAAATGCTCTCATCCTTCCCTACCTAATAAAGCCTATCTTCCAAGTGATTAAAATAAAATACGAGTAGTCTAACAAGTTCTTCGCGTTGCATTTCGTAAGGGCAATCGGTCATAATTCTAAACGCTCCGCGCGTTACGTTTTCTGCAACTAAATGGAACAAAAATTTGTTTTCTTCAACGTCAAAGACGGCAAGTTGTTTCCTTAAAAGCCCATCAACCTTAAAAATAAGGGTATCCATAAAGCCTTCGTGCTCGGAGCCTTGACTTTTTTCTAAAAGAAGTTTGATTTCCTTGGGGTATAGCCTAAAAATTTCCAAAAAACTTTCTGCAACTTTGTAAAGTTGTTGCTTTAGGTCTTGTTCGTCGGAACTATTTAAAATATTAGTACCGAGCCCCGTTTCTAACCCTTCCAACATTCTTTCCTTAGCAGTACCTACGATAGCGTCAAAAAGAGCGGATTTTGATGCAAAATAACGGTACAAATTACCTATTGGCACCTTTGCCTTAGTACTAATTTGCAACATGCTTGCACGATAGTATCCAACGCGCAAAAACTCTGTTTTTGCCGATTCAACTATGCTATTTCTAACGTCTTCCTTTTGATACTGCATCGTGCTTTCCCCCAAAAAAGAGAATGGTTTTTCTCTTTTAATTCATTATATATCATGCGTGCGCGTGATGTCAATGAAATAAGAAAACTTTTACCCTTAATTTTTCCTTAAAATCGCCTTGAAGATTTTATGTAAAAAATAAAGGAGCCGAACATAGTTCGGCTACCTAAAACGTTTTCGTAGTGTTTTGTGGGATTTTGTTAAAACCCGTCTATTCGTGCAGTTTTTTGAAGAAATCCCCCAAAATTCCTTTCTTTTTATGGCAATCTTCATTGAATGAAGCATAGATGGGCAACGGAGAAAAATCAATTTCCATTTTGTTTGCGCGCTCAAGTTCAAAAACCACTATTTCATTCCTTTCTCCTAAGAGATATTTAGGGATATATAGGGTGCGCACAGGACCTATATTCCAATACCTTCCAAGGTTAAATCCGTTAATGAAAACGGCACCTTTTGTAAACCCTTTCATATCAATAAAAGTGTCTACGATTTCTCCACTAATTTCAAACTCGCCTTTTAAAAAGGCAGGGTAGGTATCCGGCAATTTTTCTAAATACTCCACCTTAGAAACGTCTTTTAGCGGAAGGGTTATAACTTCATAATCGTAAACGCGTTGAGCACCTATCCTTATACCGGTTATGCCCTTTTTGTCGTATAGTTTATCTCCATAGTTTACCCTACCCAACGCTTCAACGAAAACTTCAATTTTAAGACTACCGTCAAAAGAAGGAATGCTGAGTTTAATTTCATCTTTTCCACCCTTATAGTAGTTGACGTCTAAGCGATTGAACTTTCCCTTAAACTCGCCGTTTAGGTATACGTATGCTACGTCGTGGATACCCTCTATCGTTAGTTCGGTGTCGGAATAACTACCGTTAATTTCCGTTCTATAAAGAATATATCCTTGGTTTTGTCCGTATTTTTCCATTGAATAGGCGCTATTAGAGTGATGCTTAACGCCCACCTTTTCAAGGTTATCTTTGAGTGCTCCTACCTTCGTTAATTTAACGCTCTCGTAAGCCTTAGTTACGGGAGACGGTGGTAGTGGAATGCTCTCTAACCCTTGCGCCTTAAGAAGTACTTCTCTACACTTATGATATTTTTCGGTATACTCGCCCCATTCCGTCAAAGGTGCGCCGTAGTCGTATGAAGTTACGTCCGGCTCAAAATGCTCGTAGCAGTTTGCGCCTGAAGTAAAGCCAAAGTTAGTGCCACCGTGAAACATATAGAAGTTAAAACCTGCGTCTAAATCTATAAACTCTTTCAAGTAGCCTGCCACCTGCGTAGGTGTAGAGCCACCGTTATATCTTCCACCAAAATAGGAAAACCAACCGCACCAAAACTCACCACACACAAGTGGTTTGTTTGGTTGCATCGCCTTTAAATCCACGAACTTCCTTTTCGGGTGTGAGCCGAAATTTGCAACCATCAACTCGTCTTCTACCCTACCACCGCTAAGGTTATTTTTACTTTCTCCATCAGAAGTAAAAAGTAAACAATCAATACCCGCGTCCCTATAAATCTTTTTTAGAGCGGAAAGATACTTTTTATCCCTTCCGTAACTGCCGTATTCGTTTTCTACCTGCATAGCAATTACGTTTCCACCCTTTGAGAGTTGCATATCCCCTATTTCTTCAAAAAGCCTTTCAAGATAGCGTTTAACAAAATACATATACTTCTCATCAAAAGAGCGAAGTGCTATTTCTTCATATTTAAGTAGCCACGCAGGGAAACCACCAAAATCCCACTCCGCACAAATATAAGGACCGGGACGCACGATAGCGTAAAGACCTACTTCCTTGGCAATTGATAAAAATCTTTTAACGTCGGAAAATCCTTCAAAATTAAACTCACCCTCTTTACTTTCGTGCATATTCCACGCAACGTAAGTTTCAACGGTGTTAAGTCCCATTGCCTTCAATTTTAAAAGTCTGTCGCGCCAATAATTTGGATGCACCCTAAAATAGTGTATAGCACCCGAGTAAAGTTTGAATTCTTCGTTGTTTAAATAGAACTTTCCGTTTTGAATTGTAAGCATAATTTCTCCTTGGTATGATTATATCATAAATTTCTTATTTACACAATATGTGATTTGTGGTATAATAATTCGGAATGAAAATTTAAGGAGACTACTATGAAAAATTTTGACGTTGTTATAGTAGGTGGCGGTATCGGCGGACTAATGGCCGCTTATCGCTTAGCAAAAGAATCACCCGAAAAGAGTGTTTGCGTTATTGATAGAGGCAGAGCACTTGACAAAAGAAAATGTCCCGTTGCAACACACAAAACTGAAGCCTGCATCAAGTGCAAGCAATGCGCTATAATGGAAGGCATCGGTGGAGCGGGCGCTTTTAGTGACGGTAAGTTTAACATCACGACTGAATACGGTGGTTGGCTACAAGATTACATAGGCGAAAAACTCACCCTTGATTATATTGAACAAGTATCCGACATCTTGGATAGTTTTGGCGCTACGGAAAAAACCTACTCCCCCTCTGATGAAATTAAACTTGAATGCTTAAAGCACGACCTATATCTTCTTCAAGCAAAAGTTAAGCACCTTGGTACCGACGGTAACTTCCGCGTTATGAGCGCTCTTATGGAGTATCTTAACAAAGCAGTAACCGTAATTACTGAAACTGCTGTTACTGACGTTGACCTTGAAAAGAATGAAGTTATTACCGAGTTTGCAGAACATATCGGTTATAAAGATTTAATTATCGCAATTGGCCGTTCAGGTTCCGAATGGTTTGGTAAATGGTGCCGTAAAAACGATATTGAAGTAGTAAACAACCAAGTTGACTTGGGTGTTAGAGTGGAACTTCCAAGAATTATATGGGAAGGCATTTCCGAAAAGATTTACGAGCCAAAAATTTTCTATCGTACAAAGGACCACGGCGATTGCACGCGTACTTTCTGCTTTAACTCAGGTGGCGAAGTAGTTATTGAAAACAACGATGGCATCTTAACCGTTAACGGACACGCTAACGCAGACCCTGCACTTAAAACTCAAAACTCCAACTTCTCCATTCTTTCAACCACTCGTTTTACTCAACCTTTCAACGAGCCTATTGCTTATGCAAAGCATATTTGTAAACTTGCAAATATGATTGCAGGTGGTGGAGTTATCGTTCAACGTTTCGGCGATCTCGTAAACAATCGTCGTACTAACGACCATCGCTTAAAACAATCTCGTGTTCGTCCTTCTTTGAATGCTGTTGCCGGCGACCTATCACTTTGCATTCCTAAGCGTCAACTTGACAATATCATTGAAACCATTTACGCTCTTGATAAGGTTGCACCCGGAACTGCAAACTACGACACTCTCCTTTACGGCGTAGAAGCAAAGTTCTATTCCATTAAGCCTAAGTTCCAAAACAACGACTTTAGAATTCGTGGCAACGTTTACACCATCGGCGATGGCGCAGGCATCACGAGAGGTCTTGCTCAAGCAGGAGCAAACGGATTATACGTTGCTGATTTAATTAAATCCCGTTAGTTATAAAAAGTAACCATAAAACAAAAACCCCGTCAAGATGAAGTAGTCTTTCTACATCAACCTTACGGGGTT
>JAZQVF010000073.1:0-2293 GCA_045631675.1 Candidatus Stercoripulliclostridium sp. | reverse complement strand
TTAACAACTTTATACTTTTCTACAAATTCAAGTTCCGGATGTGCCTTAGCAAGGCCGTGACACATATCGTATACGAAACTTTCAGAAGTATTCATTATTTTCTTCATAAATTAGTCCTCCAAAAAATGGGTATGCCGATAGTTCCCTATCGGCATACTTGAGTTTTATTTAAAATTAGTCGCAGCAATCACAGTCACAGCCACCGTATTTGTAGTCGTAACCGATCTTGTCAGCAGTCTTAATTGCAGCTGCTACCATAGCGGGAGTTACAGGGAAGGGCATATTGTGAACTGATTCTTCTGGGATACAGGTCTTTTCTGCAATAGCCATAAGCATTTCGTCATCAATAGAATCGGTGCCGATATCCTTTAAGCAAACTGGTAGACCTACGTTCAAGCAGAAGTCAAGAACTTCATAGAGTTCTTCTTCGGGTGAGTTTTCAAGTACGAGTTGGCAAAGGGTGCCGAATGCAACCATTTCACCATGATAGTACTTGGTGTGTGCAGGAAGAAGGGTGAGACCATCGTGAATTGCGTGAGCTGCTGCAAGACCAGCACTTTCAAAACCAAGACCTGAAAGAAGAATGTTGGTTTCAATGATGTTTTCAAGTGCGGTGGTTACAACGTTGTTTTCACAAGCAGAAACTGCCTTTGCGCCGTCAGCAAGAAGGGTCTTGTAGCAAAGTTGTGCCATTGCGTATGCTGCCATGGTGCCGCCTGCAAGAAGAGTGCCCTTTGCACGGTTTGCACCACAAGGTAGACCTGCGTTTACGTTTGCATAACTTTGAACGTTTGCACGTGCTTCAAAGTAGGTTGCAAGAGCATCACCCATACCACTGATGAGGAAGCGAGCGGGAGCATTTGCGATAACGGTAGTATCAATAAGAACTACGCTTGGGCTTTGACGGAAATATGCATAATCGTCAAAGTGATGATCGGGAGTATAAAGAACTGCACTGTGAGAAGTGGGAGCATCGGTTGCTGCGATGGTGGGGCAGATGATTAGGTTGGAGCCAGCTGCTACACACTTGGAGGTATCAAGAGCTTTACCGCCGCCAAGACCGATAGTACATGCGCACTTGTTAGCCTTTGCGATTGCTTGCAATCTTGCAACTTCTTCACGAGAGCATTCGCCACCGAAGTCAACGATTACGAGTTCAACACCATATTTCTTTTGGGTTGCTTCAAGCTTGTCTGCTACTAATTTTTTAGCAAAGTTGTCAGCGATAAGTAGAGCCTTCTTACCAAAGGTCTTTACAAAATAGCCGAGGTTCAAAAGTTCGTCTTCACCTTGAACGTACTTGGTGGGGCAAATAAATGCTTTTCTCATTATAATTTCTCCTTTTAATGGAATTTTTTTATTATAATAAAATTATAATACGGATTTACCCCTTAGTCAATACCCAATTTTTATGGATTTTAGGTGTTTTTACTATATATAAATATAATTTAGCCGAATTTACCAACTTTCTTGAAATCTTTACCCCTATATGTTATACTTTTTTTATGGGATTTTTTGACGATAAACTTGAACTTTCCGTTACAAGCGCTTCAGGTATAGAAGCAGTTACTAAACGCGAACTTGAAAACTTGGGTTATACCCCCGGTGGCGCTATTTACGGAAGAATATCTTTTGATGGAAATTACCACGACGTTGGTCGTGCTAATATGTTCTTGCGCACTGCTAATCGCGTATTTATCAATATAAAAAGATTTCACGCCGAAACCTTTGACGATTTATTTGAAGGAATCAAAAGTATCCCTTGGCACACCATACTCCCTAAAAACGCAAGAGTTATCGTAAACGCTAAATCATTTAAAAGTAAACTCTATGCCCTAACGAGCATTCAAAAAATTACTAAAAAAGCCATAGTAGTTGCTATGGGTAGCCTTTTTGAAAGCGGTGGTACTTATACCATTGAAGTTATCGTAAATGAAAACGAAGTACTCGTTTGTCTTGATACTTCCGGCACCGCACTTCATAAGAGAGGCTATCGCACCTTCGTAGGCGAAGCACCCCTTAGAGAAACACTTGCCTCTGCAATTATTCTTCTTTCCGTTTGGAAATGGGATAGACCTTTCATTGACCCATTCTGTGGAAGTGGTACTTTTCCTATTGAAGCAGCCCTTATAGGAACTAATACGGCACCCGGTATAAACCGTGAGTTTGCCTACGAAAACTTCATTAAGGCTCCGTCCATAAAAGACAAAGTCCTTGAAGAAGCAAAAGACCTTATTATACACGATAGAGAACTTAGAATTAGTGGCTTTGACATCAATAAAGATGCTATATC
>JAZQVF010000072.1:0-7012 GCA_045631675.1 Candidatus Stercoripulliclostridium sp. | reverse complement strand
CTTTCAATGCACACTTTGGTTACACCGCAGACGTAACCGGTGTTATCTGCATTTATGACGGAAAATTCTATCTCACTCCCGTAAGTGAAAATGCATTTAGCAACTTCGTAGCACCTGAACTTTCAGACGCTGAAGCAGTTGACGGCGCTAAGAAGAGCCTCGACCTTGGATTCACCACCATTTCTGAACATGGTGCAATTGAACTTCCTGTTACTGGCGCTGGTATCTATTCTAACGTTGAAATCAGCTGGGCACTTGCAACCACCGATTGTGCAACCCTTGATGGTAGTGCTCTTAACGTAGTTCTTCCTGAAACTGCAACCACTATTACTCTTACTGCAACCTTCACCAAGGGCACTGAAAGCGCAACTAAAGATTATGAAATCGCTGTTGACGCTGCTCCCACTGGTATCTATGTTCATAAGCCCATCAGTGCTGCAACCGTTGGCACTTTCAAGATTGCAATGAACACCACTCCTGCTAATGGTTCAGTTCTCTACTTTGACGGCACTCTTAACGACAAGGGCGCTCTCAACACCACTGACAAAGCTGACAAGGCTGTTGACGTTGTTGTTGAAGCAGTTGACGGCGGTTATGCTCTTAAAGTTGGCGACAAGTACCTTGAAGGTTACCTCAATGGCACCTACAAGAACATGAGACTTGCTGACACTGCTGCTGTTTGGACTTGGAATGCTGATGCTAAAGTTTTCGTTTTCGATATTGACGGCGTTAACTACTACTTCGGCGACCGTGACCGTGGCGGTTATGCAAACACCACTATGGCTCTCAGCGATATCAAGTATATCACTGGCGACAACCTCTCAAAGATTGGCGTTTCTCAATTCCCCGGTATGGTTGGTAAAATGGGCTTTGTAGACGGCGAAACCACCACTCCAGATGCTGGCGAAGGTGAAGGTGAAGGCGAAGAACCTGCTGAAACCATCACCACTATCGAAGGCGCTCTTGCTGGCACCGATGGTACTGCTGTAGAGATTTCTGGCAATGTTACTGAAACACAAAATTCTGGTACCTCATTTGTTATCAGCGATGGTACCAATTCTATCCTTGTTTATAAGCCCACCACTATGGCTTATCCTGGTGATGTTGTAACTGTTGTTGGCACTCTCGGCTCTTACGAAGGCACAAAGCAAATCGCTCAAGGTGCAACTGCAACCATCACTACCGCACACACTTGTGCTTATGGTCAAGCAACTTGCTCAAATCCTGCTGCTTGCACAATTTGTAATAAAGTAAACGGCGCAGCTCTTGGTCACATTGATGAGAACCAAGATAAAGTTTGTGATAGAACTGACTGTCTTGCTGACCTTACCAAGGCAGCTATCAGCTTCGCAGATAGAGCAAATAGAACTGTTTACACAACAGAACAACAAGTTTGGGTACAAGACGGCATTACCGTTACTAACGATAAAGCATCCAGCACATCAAATGTTGGTGATTACGCAAACCCTGCTCGCTTCTACAAGAGCTCTTCTCTTACTATCGAATGCACTGGCATGACAAAGATCGTTTTCAATTGTGATGATTACAAAGATACTTATCCCACTGATTTACAATCTTCAATCGCTGCCGATGCTAACTATACTGTTACTGTAAACGGAACAGTTGTTACTGTTGAATTTGTAAACGCAGTAAATAGCTTCTCAATTGCATCTCTTGGTAGTCAAGTTCGCGTAGATAGCATCGAAATCACAAAGGCATAATTAACACACAACAAATTCTTTTTATAAAGATAGAAAGGCACTCTTCGGAGTGCCTTTTGATTTGGAAAATTAGAAATTTGGAGAAGCTTCTATGCTCTACGCTTCGCTTACTACGTTGAAATAATCTAAGAGCCTTTTATATTGGTCTTGTCCAAAACGACAAGTTTCTATAAGAAAGTTTCTTTCCTCTTTCCACTCTCTTAAACCACGATAGTAAAACCACTTGTTTCTATCATCAATATAAAATGGTATAAAATTGTTATTTAAGCATTGTTTAAATGCTATTAACCTGCCAATTCTTCCATTACCATCTTGAAATGGATGAATGGTCTCAAAACGATAATGAAATTCCACAATATCTTCAAACGTTACCCTCTTAATGGAATTATACCAAGCTATAAGCTTTTTCATTTCATTTTTAACTTCGCATGGCTCAACCGTTTCCATTCCACCTACTACGTTAGGAAAACTCTTATAGCTTCCTGCTCCATACTTTTTTGCATGCGCCGTGCCATCTTTTAAATATCTTTGTAAAGTTAAAATAAACTCCTCAGAAAGTTCTTCACTCGCATTTTCAATAACGTAATCTACACATCTAAAGTGATTGTGTGTTTCAATTACGTCGTCAACGTGAACGTCTGAAGGCAACAAGCCAATGGTTTCAGTTTCAAAAATATAACGAGTTTGCTCTTCAGAAAGCTTGCTCCCTTCCATGTGGTTGGAATTATAGGTAAGTTTAATCTGCGTTTCGTGGTAAAGCCCACCACTTACGTTACCTTTCATTTCCTCTCTTAACGTTTTAAGTATGACGTTTTCTATTACTATGCAACAACTATCCACACCTAAAAAGTCGGCAATCTTGTTAATAACATTGTCATTAATATTTTCGCCTTTGCTAATTTTTGCAATTGTCCTTGAAGAAACACCTGCTCCATCACATAGGGTAGTTTTTTTGAGCCCCCTCTCTTTTAAAACCTTTTTTAACTTAGCTTCGCTTATAATCATTTTTATTCACCAATAATAAATCTTTACTTTATGTTTGATATTATACACTAAAAGTAAAGATTTTGCAACACTGCGTCTATAAAAGTAAAGATTTTTGTTCCGATAGGCTTGACATTGTTCCGATTTTACTTTAAAAAAAATAACTCGCTCGGAGTTATTTTTCTTTCTTTATGTTTTCATAAGCAGTTAAATCACTGTGCGACGTCGTAAGGGGGGTTACCGTTACGTATCCGTCTATCGTTGCATCACTGTCTATCGTTAGGTCGTGGCCGTTTGCGTGTATGCAGTAGCCCGTTTGTTTCCATACCCCCTCTTCAATTTCAGAAAAACTATCGGTAAAGAATGGACCACCTTGCTTTGTTAAAAGTATGCCCTTTGGCTCATCGGGGATATTTACGTTAAGTAAACTTGCGTGTTTGAGCATATCCTTTTCTTCTATGAAGGCGTATACCTTGTCAATCCACTCTCTTGCGTGTTTAAAGGTGTTTATATCGGCTGAAAAGGCTATTCCCTTTATGCTTCTGTAAGATGCTTCAAATATCGCTCCTACCGTGCCTGAGTAGGCGATATCTTCGCCCATATTTAGTCCTCTGTTTACACCTGACAACACAAGGTCGTAACTTCTTCCTAAACCTATCGTTCCGAATCTTACGCAATCTGCAGGAGTGGAGTCTACTGAATATGCCTCTACTGCTCCTTCAAATTCCACCTTCTTTACTTCAAAAGAAGTATAAATGTTGATTGCGTGGGACTTAGCACTTTGTTGTACCTTGGGAGCGCATACCGTAACTTCTCCAAGTTTTGAGGCAAAATCAACAAGCACTTTCAAGCCTTCGCCTGCTATGCCGTCGTCGTTGGTAACAAGTATTCTCATAACCAACCCTCGTGACTTTCTTTGTATGCCTTCAACTTTGCGTCTGCTTGTTCAAGTAGACCGTTAATTTCTTCTTTTGCGTATAAAGTTGCTCCACAAGCGCAGTCGTGTCCGCCGCCTCTCCAACTTTCGCCTATATCGTTACAAGTTACAAATCTTGAACGAAGCCTTACCCTTATGGTACCGTCGGGATTGTCAATGAATGCACACCATATTAAACTGCCACGAATATACTCAAGGAAGGAAACGCAGGTGCTTGCATCTTCCCTTGAAAGATTAAATTTCTTTTGCATTTCATCATCAACGTATATGTATGCAACTCCGTTTTCCGTGCGCTTAATTTCACCAAGTGCGTAAGCCTTAAATGCAAGATAGTCAAATTCTTCCATCTTTAGTCTTGAATAAAGCCAATCCATCTCAACGCCTTGGTCAAGCAAGAAACCTGCAAGTCGCATAGTTTCGCCCGTTACCGAATTGTGTCTAAATCTACCACTGTCAGTTACCATTCCCGTATAAAGATAGGTTGCTGCCTCTTTGTTAATTTTGAGTTCATCTTTGAAGGTAAGATAAAAGTCAACTATCATCTCGCAAAGTGATGATCTCCAATCTTCTACCCAACTAATATCACCGTAAGGCTTAATATCAATGTGGTGGTCTATCTTGATAAGTTCTTTGCCTAAATTGTATTTCTTGTTGGAAATACGGTCCGTTGAGGCAGTATCAAGCACGATTACCAAAGCATCACTGTAGAATTCATCTTCAAATTGTGCGTCTTCCCCACCTAAAAAGGCTAAATAGTTGGAATAATCCCCGTTTACAAGGTATATTTCCTTTTCAGGATAGGTAAGGCTCAAAATTTCCTTAAATCCCTTAGTTCCACCCGTGCAGTCGCCGTCGGGTCTTACGTGGCGAGAAATGATTATCTTGTCGTATTCCTTTATCTTTTCAAGTATTCTTTTCTTTAATTCTAAACTCATATTATTCACCTATTTGCATTTTGTCTAAATCGCTAAGCATAGCCATTGCCTCTTCTCTGTCCTTTACCTTAGCACCGCTTGCCTTAACGTGTCCACCACCGCCATATTTAACGGCTATTTGGTTTATGTTTTGCGTCTTGGAACGAAGTTCACAAAGTACACCTTCTTCCGTTTCAGTAAAGTTTACCCAAGTGTTTACGCCTTTTATCTCGCCCATAGTATTAACCATACCACGTGAAATGGTAAAGGTGCTTGCGTTAATATCTTTTAACTCATCCAAAGTAGTATATATGTACGCTACGTTATGCTCCGTTAAAGATATCTTTAAGGTAAAACTCGCTCTTAACTTTATCATTTCAAGGTCATCACCATAAAGATTAAGATAGATATCACTTGCATCAAACCCTTGCTCCATAAGATACGATGCCCTAAGGAAGGTTTCTGCACTCGTGGAATCATAACGGAAACGACCGGAGTCCGTAACCATTCCCGTATATAACGCCTTGGCGCTCTCAGAGGGCAAGTAAAGCCCCCATTCCTTTATTATTGACGCCACTAAGCCCGCACAACTTTCCGCGCTTGTATCCACGATTTCAAGGTCGCAAAAGTTTTCTACGTGTTGGTGATGGTCTATGCGTATCGTATAAGCGCTTTTCTTGTAACGCTCGTCACTAACTAAGTGCTCTGCACCCATATCAAGAAGTATACAAAGCGCTCCTTCAAAAACTTCGTCACCTATCTCTTCAGGCATAGAGTCCTTAACGAATGCGTATCTTCCCGCACCGTCGCCTACTTGATAGACGCTCTTTTTAGGAAAATTAGCCCTAAGTACACCTACTAATCCCACTTGTGAGCCTATTGCGTCTCCGTCGGGATTGCTATGGCGATGTACTATTATGGTGTCGTACTTCTTAATAAGTTCTAAAACCTTTAAATATTCACTATTTTGCATCTTTATCTCCATTTCTTATTTATCTTAACATAAATAAGCCTTTGCAGTCAAGAAAGCAGGTGCGCTCTTTATATTCTCAAATTGGGTCTTGAAATATTTCCACTTTTAGGTTATCATAGTATATAGGAAACTTTGTGCTTAAGGAGATTTTTATGTCTTTAATAGGTAAAATTATTAACTTGTTCTCTAACTCACTCTCACAAAAAGAATTGCGCTCCGACGTAATCCACGGCGAAGCATTTGAAAACGTACCCGAAGTTGCTCGTAAAGTGGGCGCAAGCGGTATGGTACTTCTCAAAAACGACGGCGTTTTACCCTTAAAAGATGAAAGTTTTGCACTATTCGGTAGAACTGCAGTTGATACTTTCTACGTAGGCTACGGCTCAGGTGGTGACGTTAGAGCACCTTATCGCGTATCTATCGCAAACGGTATACTCAACAATTCAAACCTTAACGTGGATAAAGAACTCGTTGAAATCTATAAAAATTGGTCCGACGCTAATCCCGTTGACCACGGTTTTTGGGGACATTGGCCTTGGAGATATCCCGAAATGCCCCTTTCCGATGAAATAGTTAAAAATGCAAGAGCAAAATCTTCTAAAGCAGTAGTCGTAATAGGCAGAGCAGCAGGCGAAGATAGAGAAAATAAACTGGAAAAAGGTAGTTTCTTCCTTCACGATGAAGAAGTTGAAATGCTTGATAAGATTGCTCAGTACTTTGACGATATCATCGTTCTTATGAATATCGGTAACGTTATTGATTTCTCTTGGACTGCTCGCTACGGTGAAAAACTAAAAGGCTTACTTCTCACTTGGCAAGGCGGTATGGAAACGGGTAACGCAGTCGCAGACGTGCTTTCCGGCATATCTTCCCCGGACGGCAAACTACCCACCACCATCGCAAGGGAATATAAGGACTACCCAAGTGCAGAATACTTTGGCAATAGAGATGCTAACTGCTACGTTGAAGATATCTACGTTGGATATCGCTACTTTGAAACCTTTAATAAAGATGCAGTACTTTATCCGTTTGGTTTCGGTCTCGGATATTCCACTTTCAAGAAAAATCGCGTTGACGTAGAAGATCATCACACCTTCATTAAACTTAGCGTAGAAGTGGAAAACGTAGGCAATTACTCTTCTTCTGATACCGTTCAAATTTACCTTAGCGCACCACAAGGCAAACTCGGTAAACCCGCACTTTCACTCGTTGGATTTGGTAAGAGTAAGAAACTTGCTCCCAATGAAAAGGATACGGTAGAAATCATCATACCCATTACGGCTCTTGCCTCTTATGACGACGTAGGCGCCGTAAAGAAGTCTGCTTGCGTGCTTGAAAAGGGTGAATATAATCTCTTCATCGGCTCATCCGTAAGAGACGTTGAAAAGTTCTATACCTTTACTTACGAAAGTGATCTTGTAGTAGAAGAATTAAGTGAGGCAGGTAGCCCACAAGTTTCATTTGAAAGAATTAAACCCTCCCT
>JAZQVF010000071.1:0-1726 GCA_045631675.1 Candidatus Stercoripulliclostridium sp. | reverse complement strand
CAAAAGCAACGTCTATGTATTGCAAGGGCGCTCATTAAAAAGCCTAAAATTATGATTTTAGACGACTCTACGAGCGCAGTTGATACTGCAACTGACGCTAAGATAAGAAAGGCGTTTAGGGAAGAATTAAAGGATACTACGGTAATTATAATTGCCCAACGTATCACTTCAATAAGTGATTGCGACAAGATAATCGTAATGGACAAAGGTGTTGTAACGGACGTAGGAACTCACGAAGAATTACTTGAGAAATCGGAAATCTATCGTGAAGTATGCTTATCACAACAAAAGGGGGTAGAGTAATATGCCAGGACCACGACAAGGTAAAATGGAAAAGCCAAAGAACCCCATAAAGACGTTCAAGAAATTGTTTGGTTATTTAGGTGCCTATAAGTGGCAACTTTTAATAGTGATATTTGCAACGATAGGGGCAGTAGGTGCAAACTTAGGTGGAACCTATCTACTTCAAGGGGCACTTTCAATAATTGAAAACTACGATCCTACTCAATATACCGTTGCAGAAACTCTTGCAATGCTCGGTTCACAAGTAGCCATAATAATTGCAGTATACGTTTGTGGTATAGTATGTTCAGTAACGAGTAGTAGGCTTGTTCTCAACGTGCAAACGGGAACTCTTAGAAGATTCCGTGAAGAAATGTTTGAGAAGATGCAAAAACTTCCCATCAAGTATTTTGATACTCGTACTAACGGCGAAATAATGGCACGTTACACTACCGACGTAGATGCTATTCGTGAAATGATATCAAACGGTATCCCATCTATAATTAACTCAACGTTAACTATAGTCGGTGCGTTTACATTGATGTTAATCTTTAGCCCACTTTTAACTTTATTCGTTATCCTAATGCTTATCGTAATGCTACTTGCAGTAACGATTGTAGGTGGAAAGGGTTCAAAGTATTTTATAAAGCAACAAGCGTCTATAGCAACGGTAAACGGCTATATTGAAGAGTATATTAGCGGACAAAAGGTAGTACAAGTATTTTGTCGTGAAGAAAAGGTTAAGGAAGGCTTTAGTGAACTTAACGACGACCTGTGTAAGACGGCAACGAGTGCACAAACCTTTGCACATATCTTAATGCCAATTATGGGCAATTTAAGTTATATCAATTACGTAGTAACGGCAGTAGTAGGCGCAATACTTGTTGTAAACGGAAAAATGAGTGGTGTTGCAACGCTAATACCATTCTTGAATTTATCAAGGCAATTCTCCATGCCACTCACTCAAATTTCACAACAATTCAACGGCATTTTAACAGCCCTTGCAGGTGCAGAAAGAATATTTGCATTAATGGAAGAAGAGCCTGAAGTTGACAACGGCTACGTAACGCTCGTTAATGCAAAAATTGATGAAAACGGCAACGTAACGGAATGCGAAGAGCGTACGGGCAGGTGGGCTTGGAAACACTTCCATAAAGCCGATGGTACCACTACTTACGTTGAACTTAAAGGGGCCGTTGAGTTTGAAAACGTAACCTTTGGCTATGAAGAAAACAAGACTGTATTAAAGGACGTTACATTGTATGCTAAGCCCGGTCAAAAGATAGCCTTAGTAGGCTCAACCGGTGCAGGTAAAACAACCATAACTAATCTAATAAATCGTTTCTACGACGTACCGGACGGCAAAATAAGGTATGACGGTATCAACATCAATAAAATCAAGAAAGACGACCTAAGAAGGTCTCTTGCAATGGTATTACAAGAT
>JAZQVF010000070.1:0-23116 GCA_045631675.1 Candidatus Stercoripulliclostridium sp. | reverse complement strand
GATGAAAGACGAAGGAAAAGAAAAAACCCGAGGGGTTGCTGTAGTAGACCTACTGCTCCCCGACGGGTTTTCTTGTTTTTCAAAGTATTTCGCCAAAATAACGCGTTTTACTTTAGGTTGCGAGTAATCTTATTGACATACGGTATAGCCCAACGATATCCCCATAATAATAGTGCGTCATATATGAAGAATACGCAAACAAACATAAGGTTTAAAAGGAAATAGAGCAAACCTTTGTTTTCCATATTTATTTTGAGCGCTTCAAAGTTAACGAAAAATATGTTGGTTAAATAGTATAATACGAAGAATACGAAACAAGCATAAACAAGTTTGATGGGATAGGCAATATACCACTTTACCTTTTCTTTATGGTCTTCCATTACTATGGTTACTATGGTATAAAAACCACCTATCAACACAAAGGGAAGAATGTGTATATTTGCAAAAATTCCACCTAAGGCGCATACGGCAACGTAGGCAAGTATAGCCTCGCGATAGTACTTTTGCGTAAGCGGTAACATTATTCCTACTGCTGCAAGCAGGTTAAGAGATAAACTAAAATTAGGAATATAAAAGGATAAAATTACCGCAATTAGCGCAATTGCCGAGGATACCCCGGCAAGCGCAATTTTTTTTGATGAAAATCTCTTCATTTTAACAACAGGAAATTAGGTCTCCACCCATACATTCACAACAACAGTCTGCACAAATTAAACCTTGACAGCAGTCGCATGGCGTAATTCCACGGTGTCCCCTATCATCAAAACCATCATCACGATAGGACCTTCTATTGTCGCCATAGTCACCGCCCTCACGATAGGCGTAAAAACCTTGCGTTTGTGGTCCACCCATTTTTTCTTGCATACGCTTTAACGCCTCTGAATATTTAGTGTTAGAAGGCTCAATTACGGTTGCAGTCCTTAGATGCTCGTACGCCTCTCTTGGACGCTTAGTTGCATGGAAAATTATTGATTGAAGGAAATGCCACTCAGCACCTCTAACTTTAACTTCATCAAGTTTAGATTGAGCGCTTTCATATTCCTTGTTTTTAATAAGGTCATCAATTTCAGCATAGTCTTCCATAGGAGTAGGCTCAATTACTTCTACAGGGATAGGCTCACGAGAGATTAACACGTCCTTTGCATCTCTATACGCATCTTCAATTTCATCTAATCTCTCACAAGCGTATGCACCCTCTTCACCGGGGGCAAATCTCTTGCTTTCCCACTCCTTACGAGCAGTCTTATAAGCATCGTAAAGTTCATCTTGGGTTACTGAATCACTAACTCCGAGTATCATAAAAGGGTCTTTTTGCATTTCATACCTCTCGCTTTAAGGACTTCTTCCGTGCGTGTGCGTAAACCTACGTACACAACTTGAGAAAGTGGTCCTTCCGTTATGGTAATATCCATTTGGTCGTATGCCTTACGGATATTTTGAAGATAACTATAAAGTTTTTCTCTAACAACTTTTTCTATTTCATCAGCCACTTCGTTGCTGAGTTCCGTTTCCGGTTTTAGTGGGTTAAAATTACCACTCTTTACGTCCTTTAGTAGATCGTCGTAGGCATCTATTAGATATATCCAACGGCCTAAATTCTCTGCCAACGTAACAAGATTTTCATCTGCGTTTTCACAACAAGTTTTTGCAACTGCTACAAGCATATCAGCACTTGTTTTGGTGAGTGCGTCAATATCTTTTGAGCCTTCTTTTTCAAGTGCGTATAGGTCGCTAAAACTCTTCTTTAACGCCTCGTCAAGCATAGGATATCGCTTTGCTGCCCTTTTGTATTTCCCTTTAATATAAGCCTTGGCAATACGGTGTTTAAGGCTTCCCCTATCGGCTATATCGTCGTACGCTTTGTAGTATCCGAGCATGGTGTTTATATCAACGACACACTCTTGTACGGGATCGTTTACTACAACGCTAAAAGGTTTCCCTATGGGGTGAGCAATACAGAGTGCCTTTTTAAACTTGGGCTCAACTTTGTTATAGTTATGCGCAAGCATAGTTAAGAAAGTTATATCGTAGTTGATGGTAAAGCGCATAAGCGGTGGGTTTTTACGACCTATACTTTTACATAAACCACAATAGTATGCACGATAAACGGCATAGTCCTTTATTAACATATTGGGCTTGTCTGCTGTTACGTAACCAAACATTATTTTAGTTCAACGAGTCCTATCTTTCTCTTAACTTTTGCAATAGTTTTGCGCGCAAGATAACTTGCCTTTTCGCTACCCTCTTTTGCTACTTGCATTAGATATGCTTTGTCTTGCATGAGTCTATTATACTCTTCTCTTATAGGACGAAGTTTTTCAACTACGCTTTCCCCTACCGCTTGCTTAAACTTTGCATATCCTGCATCGTGATAGGTGTTTGCAAGACTTTCCATACTTTCGCCCGTCATAGCGCTCATAATGGTAAGTAGGTTTACGATACCCGGCTTATCTTCCCTAATTTCAACGGTGGTTTCACAGTCGGTAACTGCTCTCTTAAACTTGCGCATTATGCTATCAGGGTCTTCTATGATTGCAACTGAGGCGTTAGGATCAGGGTCGGATTTTGACATCTTTGCCGTGGGGTCTTGAAGGCTAAACACCTTTGCCCCTTGCTTAGAAATGTAAGGCTCAGGCACTACGAAGGTGGGGGAATATGCATTGTTAAAGCGAGTTGCTATATCCCTTGCAATTTCTAAGTGTTGCTTTTGGTCTACGCCTACTGGAACAAGGTCGGTTTGGTACAAAAGAATATCCGCTGCCATTAGTACGGGATAGTCTAAAAGTCCCATATTTATATTATCGGCGTTCTTTTGTGATTTATCCTTGAATTGCGTCATTCTCGTCATTTCACCTACGTAGGTGTAACAATTCAATATCCAACTTAGTTCAGTATGCTCTTTTACGTGTGATTGGAAATATATAATTGCCTTTTCAGGGTCAATACCTACTGCAAGATATTGCGCGAAGAAACTCATTGCACGCGCTCTAAACTCGGCAGGATTTTGCCTTACCGTCAATGCGTGAAGGTCTGCAATGCCAAAAATAGAATTATAATCGTTTTGTAACTTCAACCAATTATCAATAGCACCAATATAGTTACCTATGGTAATTATACCCGTAGGTTGGATGCCTGAATATACTACTTTTCTTGGTTGATTTTCATTGTTTTGCATGGTCTTATTCCTTTTCGAAATAACTAAATATTTTTTCTTCTATATCCTTAACTGCGACAACATCGGTATGGATGGGCTCTAAGGTTTCAAGCGCCTTGATTTCCTTTGGTATATCGGTAAGGGTGTATGAATGTAATTTCTTAACTGCCTTGAACGGGTCTTCTTCGTCGTTACCTGATACTGCTGCGTATACGTCGTGTGCAAACTTATATGGACTTGCAGTAGAAACTACTACCGTCTTGGTTTGGTCGCCCGTTTCCGTTAAGTAGTCGTTGTAAGAGTTCATTGCAACTGCAGTATGTGGGTCAAGTAGATAATCGTTAGATTCAAAGAAGTTATCAATGGTTGCTTCCGTGCCGGCTTCATCTGAACTATATGCAAGGAATTCGGGTACTTTGTCAAACAAAGTGTCAAGATCTACTTCATATTCTCCATCTTCCTTAAGGCTTTCCATAAGTGCAGATACCTTTGCACTATCTCTATCAAGAATTTCAAAGAGAAGTCTTTCTAAGTTGGAACTAATGAGAATATCCATACTTGGACTCATAGTCTTGTGGAAGGGACGGTTGATGTCGTAACGACCACTTGTGAAGAAGTCTGTTAGTACGTTGTTTACGTTTGACGCTACGATAAGTTTGCTTACGGGTAAGCCCATCTTCTTTGCATAATATCCTGCAAGTACGTCGCCAAAATTACCGGTGGGTACTACGAAGTTGATTTCTTCGCCCTCTTCAATTTCATCACAACCAAGCATATCTACGTAAGCAGATACGTAGTAAACGATTTGAGGAACAAGTCTGCCCCAGTTGATGGAGTTTGCAGATGATAAAGAGTATCCTAACTTTTCAAAACGTGCCTTTGCCTCTTGAGAGTTAAATATTCTCTTTACAGCACTTTGAGCATCATCAAAGTTACCCTTTATACCTAAAACGTGTACGTTTGAGCCGTCTGAAGTTTGCATTTGAAGTTTTTGAAGAGCGCTTACACCCTCGCTTGGGTATATAACCACTATTTCAGTGCCTTCTACGTTCTTGAATCCTTCAATTGCAGCCTTGCCCGTATCACCACTCGTTGCAACTAAGATAAGAGTCTTTTTGTCAGACCCGCATTTCTTATGTGCAGCACCCATAAGATGAGGAAGAAGTGTAAGAGCAATATCTTTGAACGCAAGGGTTGGACCATGGAAAAGTTCCATTACGTAAGTGGTGTCGTCTACTCCTATTACGGGTGCAGGTTCGCCATCAAAACGTGCGTACGCCTTGCGCGCGTAATCTAAAAGTTCTGCTTCAGAATAATCGCTCAAGAATAATCCTATGATGAGAGCAGCCCTTTCTGCATAATTCATAGGAATCATATTTTGCAAATCTTCTGCTGTCAACTTAGGAAAAAATGACGGAACGTAAAGTCCGCCATCGTTTGCAATACCTTTGAGAATAGCAGTGCCTGCGCTAACGGCACCACTACCACGAGTGCTAATAAAATCCATATTTCTCCTTATTAACCTGCGATTTCCTTAACGAACTCGGGAAGTTCTTCGTAATCTGCAGATACAGTTAAAACGAAAGTTGCTTCCGTCTTTTGAGCAATAACCTTAAGTCTTTCAAAAAACGATTGCATTTCAGTAATATCTTTGCCTATCATTCTTGCAACACCATCAATGAAGAAAAGACGAATGTCATAGTTTGCTTCAATCATTCCTTGAATGAATCCTAAAAGTCCATCTTCAGTTTTGATGTTGGAGTCTTTTGAGTTGGTAAATCTAATTTGATATTTGATTTCCCTGATGTAGCGAGAGGTATCTGAGATAAAGACGATATCTCCGAGTTCCTTCGCAATACTGGAGTTCGCCTGATCGATTATCTTTTTGGTTTTACCAGATCCTTTTGAGCCGTAAATAATTTGTATCATATTTCCTCACTAATCTTATAGTTCAACAATACATTGATTATTGATATTTCTATTGTACCACCTTTTTTAGAATTTTCAAGGGGGGAATTTAATTTTTCACCCAACTTTAACATTCTTTTTTAAAAGGTTTCTTTTGTGCGCTCACACGCGCTCGTCTATATACTACTTTTGTTGCATTAACTTGCGGAATCTTGGCTTATCTACTCTTGCAATAATGTTCAAGATTTCTTCATCACTTATGCAAGTGTTTCTGCCTGCAAGATATTCCTTGTCAATTTCTTCCTTGATTGCAACTACGATTGCATCGTGCTTGTCAATTTTCTTTGCATCGGGAAGATTGAAGTATGCGTTAATCCAAAATGCTATTCCTGCAAGTCCTGAGTGTGAATCAATTGCAACGAGTGGAGGACGGTTGAGTATCTTTTGAGTGTTGAAGATGTTGTATATCTCTTCATCTTTCAACATACCGTCTGCGTGAATGCCTGCCTTGGTAAGGTTGAACGCTCTTCCTACGAATGGAGTGCGTGGTGGTATTTTGTAACCAAGTTCTCTTTCAAAGTATTCGCCGATTTCGGTAATTACGCTAAGGTCCATACCATCGGTAGTGCCACGAATAGATGCATATTCTATTGCCATTGCCTCAAGTGGGCAGTTACCCGTTCTTTCGCCTATTCCGAGAAGAGAACAGTTAACGCCTGAACAGCCGTATAACCAAGCGGTTGCTGCGTTGGTTACCACCTTATAAAAGTCGTTATGACCGTGCCACTCAAGAAGTGAAGAGGGGATTTCAGCATAATGGTTTAGACCGTAAATGATGCCGGGGACGGAACGAGGCATTGCTGCGCCTGGATAACTTACACCATAACCTAAAGTATCACAACAACGAATCTTAATTGGAATGCCACTTTCATCCATTAGTTCCTTAAGTGCCGTTGCAAAAGGTACTACGAAACCATAATAGTCTGCACGAGTGATGTCTTCAAAGTGACAACGAGGTTTTACACCTATGGAAAGTGCGTCTTTTACAACACCGAGATACTTGTCCATTGCTTGCTTACGAGTAAGATTCATCTTCTTGAAAATGTGGTAGTCCGAGCAAGATACGAGTATACCCGTTTCCTTAAGTCCCATTTCCTTAACAAGTCTAAAATCTTTTTCACTTGCTCTAATCCAAGAAGTTACTTCGGGGAACTCTAAACCTAAGTCAAGGCACCTATTTACTGCCTCTTTGTCTTTTTCACTATAAATGAAAAACTCTGATTGACGAACTAAACCGTTAGGTCCACCAAGTTTGGAAATAAGTTTGAAAAGGTCAACGATTTGCTCAACCGTAAAGGGTTGTTGTGCTTGTTGGCCATCTCTAAAAGTGGTGTCCGTCATCCATATATCTTGAGGACATAACATAGGAACGTGGGTAAAGTTGAAAAGAGTCTTTGGAATGGACTCGTAGTCAAACATATCCCTAAATAAATGTGGTTCCTCTACGTCTTGTAGATGGTGGGTAAAATTGTGGGTTTCAAGTAGATTTCTCGTACTATTATAAGAAACTTTATCCTTCATATATACCTCTCTATATCCCGCTTAGTCGGAAATCTTTTCAAGTTTTGCAGTTTGATCGGCAAGAGCAAGTGCTTCTACCATTTGGAACATATCGCCGTTCATAAACTCGTTTAGTGAGTATAAGGTAAGGCCTATTCTATGGTCGGAAACTCTGCCTTGTGGGAAGTTGTAGGTACGAATACGCTCTGAACGATCGCCCGTTCCAACTTGCGTCTTACGATTTTCTGCGTATTCCTTATCCTTTAAGGTACGGAAATGGTCGTATAAACGAGAGTTCATAACCTTCCATGCCTTTTCTCTATTCTTAATTTGTGAACGTTCATCTTGACATTCAACTACGATGCCCGTTGGTAGGTGAGTAATACGAACTGCACTTTCCGTCTTGTTAACGTGTTGTCCACCTGCGCCACCTGAACGATAGGTGTCAATCTTGAAGTCCTTTTCGTTGAATTCTACCGCTACTTCTTCTGCCTCAGGTAAAACTGCAACAGTTACGGTTGAAGTGTGTACTCTTCCTTGTGATTCCGTTTCAGGTACGCGTTGTACACGGTGTACGCCACTTTCATACTTCATCTTGGAGTATGCACCCTTACCGTTAATCATAAATACGGCTTCCTTAACTCCACCAAGTTCCGTTTGGTTTACGTTAATGTCTTCCACCTTCCAACGAAGTCTATCTGCAAAGAAGTGATACATTCTCATTAGTTCGTATGCAAAGAGTGCAGCCTCTTCGCCACCTGCGCCACCACGGATTTCAATGATAACGTTCTTTTCGTCCATAGGATCTTTAGGAAGTAGCATAATTTTAATTTCACCTTCCAATTTGTCCTTCTTATCACGAAGATCGTAATACTCTATTTCCGCCATTTCCGCCATTTCTTTATCGTCGGCTTTCATCATTTCCTTACAAGAAACCATTTCTTCTTGATAGGTAAGATATTGCTCGTAAGCCTCAACGATAGGTCCAAGTTGTGAGTGTTCTTTAACTAATTTTTGCCACTCTTCTTGCTTTGCAACGATTTCAGGTTTACCGATAAGTTCGTTGAGTTCTTGGAAACGCTTGCGCATAAAATCTAATTTTTCAAACATATTATTCTCCCTTGCGGATTATCGCTACCCTTTCAACTGGGGGATTGTTGTAGTCGGTTAGGAATTCTACTTTGCCGAATAATTCCTTAATTTGCTCGCTTTGTCCTATGCCTATTTCAAGCATAAGTACGCCGTTCTCGTTAAGGTAATTAAGATAGTTTTCACTAATTTTCCTATAGATATCTAAGCCGTCAGCACCACCGTCAAGTGCAAGTTTGGGCTCGTAATTTTTAACTTCATTATCTAAAGTTTCTATATCACTCGTGGGGATATAAGGTGGATTGATAAGAATAAAGTCGTACTTGTCTTCTATCTTTTCAAATAGGTCGCTCTCTACAAAACTTACGTTCGCACCAAGTTTTTGAGCGTTTTCTCTTGCAATACTTAAAGCATCAACTGAAATATCACTTGCCGTTACTTCAGCCTTGGTATTCTTGCATACCGTTATTGCAATAGCACCTGAACCAGTACACATATCAAGCACCTTGACTTCTCTTTCCCCTATTTCCTTAATTGCTCTTTCCACTAAAATTTCAGTGTCAAAACGGGGAATTAGTACCTTTTCGTTTACCTTAAATTCAAGTCCGTAAAAAGGCGCTTTGCCTAATAGGTATTGTAAAGGAGCACCCGTTTCCACTCTCTTACGGCATATCTCCACCATCTCGTCTGCTATATCCTTATATATAGCGCGCTCGCCCTTAATCATAGTACGATTTGCATACCCCATAGTTGCCATAACGATTTCTTCGTTTTCGTAGGTCTTATTTGGGTTTATTTCTTGCATATCTTGAAGTACCTTCTTTAGGGTAACGGATACTCTAAACTTAGTGGTGGGTAAACTTTCATCTTCTTCAAGTTGAAGTACGGTGTTGAATGCAGTTATCGCTACTTCAATCATACCTTCATCAGGCTCTTTGGTCGTGATAAGTTGCATTGCTCTACCCGGTGCTTTGAGTATATTAACAATGGGATTATCAAACTTAGCAAGTAGTTTTAACACTTCGTAACTTAAACCTGCTATTAGTGGTACGGAACCTATTCTTATGAGTATTTCATAAATTTGCTTGCTTGGTTTCCAACCGCTAAGCGCTTCTATAAGAGAGAAGAAAATTGCAAAGAATAATATGGAAACCATCATTACTATGAACATAAAGTTAGTTCCACATCTATCGTGCAATCGTGAATGCTTTTTAACGTTTTCTACCGTTAACTCCTCGCCCGCTTCATAGCAAGCAATCGTTTTATGCTCTGCTCCATGATAGGCAAAAAGTCTTTTGATTTCCTTCATTCTACTCGTAAGCAACAAGTATCCTGCAAATATAAGCATTCTAACGATACCAAGCGCAAGATTTTCCACAAAACTCGCCCATACTCCGAGAGCGCTCATATCAATCAAACCAAAAACGAAGTTCTTAATGAGTGTGGGAACAATGATAAATAGGCCTACTGCCAAAACTATGCCAAGAACCAACCCGATATAGGTAGCAAGTTTCATTGAATCAATCTTCAAATTCTTCTTTACCCATATATCAAACTTTGTTGGCTCGCTTTCTACGTCTTCGCCGTAAACTTCGCCTGAACGCATGATGATTTCTGAACCACCTATCAAACTTCCTATAAAACTTAAAACACCCCTAACGACGGGAATTTTGTATGCTATCCCCTTGTCTTTAGGTAATCTTTTTGATTCTACTTGAATTTTGCCGTAAGGATCTCTAACTGCAGTTGCCTCTGCAGTCTTTCCACGCATCATAACGCCTTCAAGAACGGCTTGTCCGCCGATGTTGGTACAATTTTTTCGTGACATAGGCTAAAATTTAAATGCGAAAGTTTATTCGCCCACAAGATTTTCGTTTAGTATAAACGAATTAAATGATAGTTTGTTAGAAAAATAGGTGCAATAATTTATTGCACCTACTACTAATTGCTGGTTTTAATCCTGTGATTATTTTCTGCCGTAACGCTTGTTGAATTGGTCTACTCTACCGCCAGCGTCTACAACTTTTTGCTTACCAGTATAGAAGGGGTGGCATTGGCTGCAAATATCAACTTTGAGTACGTCAACATTCTTGGTGGTGCCTGCTCTGAACTTTGCGCCACATGCACATACAACGTCAACTACTTTATAGTTAGGATGGATCTTTTCTTTCATATCTATTTACCTCTTTGCTCTAATTTTTCGTAAAAGTGCTTAATTATTATAATTATATATTTTATATATGTCAACTAATTTTTAGTGACATTAAGGATATTTTTCTTCTATTATACCCTTATCACTGCACATTGGTAGCGAGTATGGTCGGCACTTAGTTCTTCAAACAATTCCTTTGCCTCGCTAAGTGGTACGGTTTTATCAATGAAACCTTCAAAATTCAGTATCTTTTGAGCAAGTACGTTTATGGCTGAATTATACTCCATTATGCCACAACTTACACCCTTTACCGTAAGATTTTTTTGTGCTACCATTCCAATATCCATTTCTTGGCGTGGAATATAGGCGCTATTGAGCGATGCAATTATACATTCCCCACCACGAGCAGAAAGGGAATGAATAAAGTTGGCCTTTTGATTATCCATAGCGTGAATGACGGTATAGTCTGCCATTCTTCCACCGGTAATTGAAAAAATCTTTTTTGCTACGTCTTCTTGCATTTCGTCAACGGTATAATAAACACCTACGTTTTCTGCAAGTTCAAGTGCGCGCCTATCACCCGAAACTACGATAGGGATTGCTTGATAGTATAATGCAAGTTGAGCCGTTACGTTCATTAAAAGTGAACTACCACAAAGTGCAACGTATTCCCCTTTTTCAGGCTTAATTTCATTGATTATCCTAAGAGCAACGGCAACTACGTCGGTAAAGATTGCCTCGTCTTCCTTAACTTCTTCAGGAAAAGGTACTACGTTGTCAATGGGCAGAGACAAAAAGTCACGCAAAAAACCGTCCTTATGAATGCCGTAAACTTCTACTTCAGAATAGTCTTCATCTTCATCTACGGTGGGATTTACGTATGGGTTTATGATAACTCTTGAACCAAGTTTGAGACCATATTCTTCCCTATCTTCAGAAACTACTGCCGTTGCTAAACGACAAGGAACTCTTGGATAAGATATGTCCAATTTACCATCGTAAACCGAAAGGTCGGCAAGAGTGGGATAAACTAAACTTATTTTTAGTTTAACGTGACTTTCAGGAGCATTGTTTTCTTGCTCCACTATCTTGAAATCTTTGTTGCCATTTGCGGTATAAAGTTTCATTTCGCACTCCTGTCCATAATTGAAAGTATTATACCATAATACCTGCATTTTGGCAAGTGCTATTTTAGAAGTAAGCGCCCTATTTGTCCTACGTCCCCAGCCCCTAAGAAAAGTATCAGATCATCGTTTTTGAGAGAGTTAGACAATGCCGAACAAAGTTCAAGAGAGTTTGCGTAGTAGAAAACGTCTTGGCTCCCTTTCATTTTTTCAAATAGGTCGTAAGCGCTCAAACCACCTTCTTCTTTGCGAGCAAGATACTCTTTGAAAATATACAACTCGCTAACCCCTTGAAAAGAAGTTACAAATTGTTCTAATAGCGCTTGTGTTCTTGAAAGAGTGTGTGGTTGAAAAACTACCTTTACTTCTCTTCCACCACTTATCTCGCTTGCAGTCCTTATTGCCGTTTTAATTTCCGTAGGATGATGTGCGTAATCGTAATACATTAACGCACCCTTAAAAGACCCTATTCTCTCCATTCTTCCTTTCACACCCCCAAAACTTTCAAGCCCCCTTTGCGCTTCTTTACTCGTTACCCCTAAAACCCTTGCAGTAGCGTATGCGCTAAGTGCGTTTTCAACGTTGTGTCTTCCCGGTACTTTAAGTCTTATGTCTATATTTGGGTGTCCTTGCTCTTTTATTTGGAAACCGTAAAGTCCATTTGAATAATTTATAATATTCGTTCCTACGAAATCGGCAGTACTATTGAATGAATAGGTGATAATATGCTTATAGGTACATTTGATGGTATTATAAAACTCACAATCTTTGTTAACGATTACCTTACCACCACGCTTTACGTTTGAAGCAAACGACGTGAAAGCATCGTAGGTTTCTTGCAAGTTTTTATAAGTGTCGGGGTGGTCGTATTCAACGTTCAAAATTAAGGCTAAGTTTGGTTGCAACGATAGAAAACTCCTGTTGTATTCGCAAGCCTCGGTTAAAAAAATGTCTTTCCCTTTATAAATTAAATTGCCGTTTTCCCCGTTGCCACCAATATGTGCGGTAAATGATTTTTCACACTTTAAAAGTATTTCTGCAAGCATTGCACTTACCGTTGTTTTTCCGTGAGTGCCACTTACTGCTATGGTTTGATAGTATTCCTCGCTTATCTCTTTTAATAAATAACTTCTTGCAATTATCTTTTTTCCTATTTTCCTTGCAAAACTTAACTCTAAATCATCTTCTTTTATTGACGCACTATATACCACTAAGTCCGCTTCTCTTACCACCTTTTCATCTGCACCTACGTATACCCTTGCGCCTAATTCCATTAGTTCCATAAAGTTTGCATTAAAGGCTATATCGCTACCACTTATTTTATGTCCCCATACGAGCATCAACTTCGCAAGCGCGGACATACTAACTCCACCGATACCTATAAAGTGTATCTTCATTCACTCCCCTTAGATATCTCAATTTATGCTTATTCCTTTCTTTAGGTGATAAAAATTTATTACTTTTGTCAATTATTAGTAAAAAAATTAATTTTTGCTATTGAAATAACTTTAAATATAATATATACTTATGTTGACTTGCTTTGTGTAACTAGCTCAGAATAACCAAAAGAGGTGGATATGCAAATTACTGACGTTCGCATTAAACTGATTGAACAGGATGATTCCAAACTACGTGCTGTTGCAAGCATTACCCTAAACGACGCTTTCGTTGTACACGATATTAAAATAATCGAAGCAAAAGATGGTGGTTGCTTTATGGTTATGCCTTCAAGAAAATCGGCAGACGGCTCCTTTAGAGATATTGCCCATCCCATAAATTCCGAAGTACGTGAGTATATGAGACAAAAAGTTCTTTCTGCCTACGAAGAAGCCCTTAAAAATATTTAGACTAATTAATTTTTATTTTCGTAGAAATTGTAATCAATCTTACCCATATCAGTGCGTTTAATGGTTCTTTCTAAACAAAATTCACGAGGAACTGCGTAACGCACTATTTCTCGTTCAATTTTTTTGGCAATCTTGCTTTCTAAACTTGAACTTAACGCTACGCCTTCGTTTAATTCAAGGTGTAGTTTAACGTATGGTTTTCCATTTTCGTTATACTTTCTTGCTGCACAACACTCAACTACTTCATCAAGTTCCCTAACTACGCGTTCAATTTCTTGTGGGAATACGTTTATCGCACCGATTTTGATGCTTCTCTTTCTGCGCTCTTTATAATATAAACAGCCATCTTCATCCATATATCCTAAATCGCCCGTTTGAAGGAATGGCTTTCCATCTATCTCTACTACGTTACTTATTCCTTCTTCACCAACGTATCCTGAATATAAAGATGGGGTATATAGATGGATTTCTCCTATTTCACCTGCTTTTAGTTGCTTTCCATCTTCCAAAATTCTTATTTCGTTTCCATCAAGCGCTCTTCCTTGTGAGTGAGCCTTGGTAGCGCCCTTTTGACCTACGGTTACAACCGACGCAGTTTCAGAAAGTCCGTATCCTTCTACGACTTCTGCAATAGAACCTGCTTGCTTAAGTGCTTTATCAAAACTTTCTTTAACTGAACTACTTAAACTATCTCCACCACAAAAAGCATTAACAATCCCTTTTAATCTACCATCGTAAAGTGCTTTTACGGAAAGCATTTTCCTATACATCGCAGGTACGCCCGCTATATGCGTTATCCCATGTTTCTTAATTAGCCTTACGCTCTCGCTTGGTACAAAACGGGGTTCAAGTACTATTCTACAAGCGCAAGCAATAGTATGAGCGCATACCCCTAAACCAAATCCGTGAAAAATAGGAAGCATCATCAACATTGCATCCCTTTCTTCATCGTAAGTTTTGTTGGGATGCACCGTAGTTAAAATTGCTTTTGCTAAACTATTCAATGCAAAACTTGAAAGTACTACCGTCTTAGGCTCGCCCGTCGTTCCCCCTGAATGAATGTATGCAACTGGTTCTTTGCCGTCAGTTACGTGGGGAGTGCATTCCTTATAAGTTAGTACCTTTTCAAAATAAAGTGATTTTTTGCCTAATGAAGTTATATGATAAATGGGTTTCAGTAGTTTTCTATAGTAGAAAGGAGAGCAAAGTATAACTTCAACGTCTAATTCTTCCAAAATGGATTTATGCTTTTCATAAAGGGCATCGTATAGGAAAATAACCTTCGTATCAGTACTTAGCAGTAGATTTTTAAGTTTTGCGCTTGGCACTCTTGGGTTTATAAGGTTCGCAACGCTACCTATTGCAGAGCAACCATAAAGGGCAAAAATGGCCTCGGGAACGTTTGGGAGCATTATGCCTACGCTTTTTCCCTCGTAGCCTTTACTTTCTAAATATCTACCTACTTTGAGCGCGCAAGAAAGCGTTTCCTTTACTGAAAACTTCCTATTATAATATTCAATTTTGGTTACGTCTTCTCTCTTACAACATTCGCTAAAACAAGAGAATATACTACTACTTACTTGCATAATATTACTATACAATAAAATAGCGTAAAATTCAATAAAAATGTACGCTAAATCATATTTTGAGAGGTGAATATGTATTTAAGTGAATTGATAGGCAAACGTGTTATATCCATTAAGACGGCAACGGTGGTTGGTATTATCATAGGTGCATACGTTGATAAGTACAACTTTGAAAGTAACTCGTTAATTTTAGACTCGCAAAAAACGCTTAACCTTGACGACCTATACGAAGTGGGCGAAGTAGTTACCACATACGAAGAAAAGGAAAACCTATTAGATTTGGAAAATTATATAAAAATAACGACTATGCAAGAAGTAGTAACCGTAAGCGGAGAAAGACTTGGTAAAGTTAAAGATCTACAACTTGGAAAAAGGAATAAGAAGGGAGAAATTGAAAGCGACCTTTCCACCTTTAAAGCCAAAAGTATCGTGTCTTTTTCCGACAACATTATTATCATAAACCCCACGTATAGGAAACTTAATAAGACAATAAAGGCACCTGTTAATAACCTTTTATTGGTAGAAGGAAGTTCAGATAACATCTATGAAAACAAGAAGTTATCCCCTACTTCCTACGACTTCCTAATAGGCAAAAAGGTAAAAGCCGAAGTTAGCGACATTAACCGCTCTTTCGTGCTTATGGCAGGTACGCTTATTACTGAAAGAGTAATTGAAAACGCGCGTAGAGCAGGTAAACTTAGCGAACTCGTAAGTAGATCTAAATAAAGAATGCCATAGCATTTGCTATGGCATTTTCCTTACATTTCCTTAAAATTGCAAGAGTCACATTTACCACAACTCTTTGGTGCCTCTTGTCCATAATGCATCGTACCACAATTTCTGCACATCCACTTTTTACCTGCAGTGCCTTCTGCATTAGTTAAACCATAACTTGCATCAAAACCGATGTCGTTTTGTGCGTTGCCTACGTTTTCATTGTTGTAAGAGTTTCCTACGTTGTTGACTGTGTTGTTTCCTTGGTATTTGTTAGGACTACCACAATTATTTGGATTTGAGTTTACGTTTTGATTGTTCATATTGCCTCCTTATTGCATTAATCGTAGTTTGTCCATATATAAATTTTTTATACCCTTATACCTATTTTCATTGCATTTCACGCCCGTTTCATTTACTATTTATTTACTTTTTTAGGGTTAATTGATTTTCTATACTTGAAAAATATTCTTATGCTATAATTTTTACAACATAAAAATGCTCATAATTTTCCCCCTTATCATATAAGCAAGAGGAGTATAACGGTTTCGTTATACTCCTCTTGTTTTATCATATTAATTTATCTTTTTACCCTATTACTTTATATCTTAAACGCAAATAGGAATTTTTAAGCACTTTACATTCCAAAAGTTCAAGGCTTGCTAACTTGAAAAGTTCATTTTCATCTTTTATACTTTCCCCATCAATTAGCGTTGACACGTCTTTGCCACCTACTAATATAGGTGCCACCACGATATCTACGTAATCAAAAAGTTTCTGCCTTAAAAACAAACCGTTAAGCGTACCACCACTTTGTATCGTTAGTCTTTCACAGCCATATTCTTTCTTTAATATGGATAGCGCATTCTCAAGGTCAAGTTTTTCTTGATATATAATATGAAGATTATCTGCTTGAATACTAAAAGCCGGATGGTTTTTATTTGTCGTTATAAGTACAAACTCTTTTGACAACGCCACGAAATACTTTATTCCCTTTTCATTTAAATGCACGTTATCAATTAACACGAATGAGACTACCGTTTTATTTGGTAACGCCCTTTCGTTAACCCCTATCTTTGCTTGCACCCTGCCGGAATTTAACGACCATAAGTCGGTCGTTTGCTCTATTTCATAGTATTGATACAAACCATCTTTAACACCATCTATTTTAGGATAGTCTTTATCCACGTCAAGGTTATCAGTTGCCCCTGTTGATATCTTTCCGTCAACTGATGATAGCATAAATAACGTTGTAATTGGTCTTAATTCTTTATCCATTAATAATTTCGTTTGCGTATTTGATTATAGGTAATTCTCTATTTGCTACTACTCTACCAAGTTTAGTGCATTTGCACTTTTCGTACTCTTTCAGCGCATCTTCGTATCTTAATCTTAAAGTAGTGAGATGAAAACTCTTTTCTTCATCCTCGGTAAGATGCTTTTCGCCAAATGAAATTGCCTTGCAGAGATAGTAGTTGTTTATATTGTGTCTATGGATTAGGTTATAATAATCGCTTACCACTCCTATTTTACCTATTACTTCTGCTTGCACTCCAAGTTCTTCTTTTAACTCCCTAAGTATTGCAGAATGAAGGTCTTCCCCACTTTCTACACCACCACCTGAGGTTTCTATAATTTCTCCCTTACAAAAGATATCGTCACGAACAAGATGAGCAAAATAGTAATATCCTTCATCGTCAACTACAACTGCCCTAACGATATTTCTATCGTGGTCAGTGTATTCGTAAGCCCATTCTTCATCTTGAAGTTCAATTTTAAGTTCCTTGATTTCCTTTTCCATAGTTAGATTATAACATAGTTTACCATTTGTGTAAATCGCGCGCGTACGTACAATAATAAATAAGCCCCGAAAAATTCGGGGCTTGCATTGTAACTTGTTCTCTGATTATCTCTTTGAGAATTGAGGTGCCTTTCTTGCCTTGTGAAGACCGTATTTCTTACGTTCTTTCATTCTTGGGTCACGAGTGAGGAAACCTGCTGCCTTAAGTGCGGGACGAAGAGTTTCGTCTGCTACACAAAGTGCTCTTGCTACGCCGTGACGGATAGCGCCTGCTTGACCACTGGTGCCACCACCGTTTACGTTAACTGCTACGTCAAACTTATCAAGAGTAGCGGTTAGTGCAAGGGGTTGACGTACGATGAACTTAAGGGTTTCAAGACCAAAATATTCATCAATGGTTCTCTTGTTGATAACGATATTGCCTTCGCCACCGGGAATAAGTCTTACGCGAGCGATTGCTTTTTTACGACGACCGGTACCCCAGTATTGAACTTTCTTCTTAACTACTTTCTTAGCTGTCATAATTCACCTCTTAGAAATTGAGTTTGAGCTCTACGGGTTGTTGAGCTTGTTGCTTATGCTCAGAACCTGCATATACGAAGAGCTTGGTAAGCATATGTCTGCCGATGGTGTTCTTGGGAAGCATGCCCTTTACAGCGTGCTTAACAACGAACTCGGGCTTGGTTGCCATAAGCTTGTCGTAGCGGATTTCCTTAAGACCGCCTACGTAACCAGTGTGGTAACGATAGTATTTCTTCTCAAGCTTTTTGCCGGTGAGAACAACTTTGTCACAATTAATAACGATAACGTAATCACCCGTGTCAACGTTGGGGGTAAAGGTGGGCTTGTTCTTGCCACGAAGAATCATTGCAACTTGGCTTGCAAGTCTACCGAGTGACATGCCTGATGCATCCACTACGTACCATTTTCTTTCAACGTTTTCGGGTTTTGCCATATATGATTTCATGGTAAATCCTCCAATTTTTTATCGATTCTTTTGAGTCGGAGGGGCTAGTTCTTTCTCAAAAATGTCGCGTGCCCTAATATAATATTATATTAAAGGTAATAAGTCAAACAAAAATACACACTTTTTCCTTAAAAATAATATTTTTAGTTATTATATTCCATATATTCCACTTGCTTTAAGGTTAAACCACAAGCAGGGAAGGTTTTGCCACCTAATTTCCTTTGACCACTTTGTAGCATTTTCTCAATGGTGCCTTCTTCAAGTTTACCTTTTCCTACGAAGAAAAGAGTGCCAACGATTATCCTTACCATATTGTATAAAAAGCCGTTGCCTGTTATCTCAAAAATGATTTCATCGCCCTCTTTCTTTAATTCAAATGCATATATTTCCCTTTCGGTAGAGTTTATTGAACTACCAGTTGAACAAAACGCCTTGAAATCGTGCTTACCAACAAGTTTGCTTGCCTCTCGTACCATTTTATCAAAATCCACGTCGGGTAGCACCCTTGCATAATATTTATCTTTTAATGGACTCGCACTCTCGCTTACGTAGGCACGATAAAGGTAGGTCTTTCTCTTTGCAGAATATTGTGCGTGGAAATCTTGCTCAACCTTAAATAATTTTTGAAGTTTAACGTCGCTTGGAAGTAGACTATTTATTGAATACATCGTACTACGCGTATTTAGTTCCTTTTCCGAATCAAAATGCGCAACTTGACCAAGTGCGTGTACACCGCTATCCGTCCTGCCGGAGCCGACTATTACCGTCTTTTTTCCAAGTACGATTTCCATTGCCTCTTCTATTTTTTGTTGAATGGATACTGCATTCTTTTGACGTTGCCAGCCTGCATAAGCGGTACCATCGTACTCAACAACCATAGCGTATCTCATTAATACAACCCCCAAAAATTATTGTTGATTGCAACGACAAGTACTATAAATACGGCAGTAACAAGCGTTGCAATTAGGTCGCACCAACCCACCGTTTCCTTTTTGTACTTCGTGCGATTAGGAGTTGCATTGTAACATCTTGCATCAAGCGCAAGCGCAAGTTCATCAGCCCTACGGAATGCTGAAACGAAAAGGGGGATCAACACCGGTAAAAGTGCCTTTGCGCGCTTGAGTATTCCTCCCCTATCAAAACAAGCGCCTCTTGCCTTTTGTGCCATCATTATCTTGTCTACTTCTTCCATTAAAATGGGAATAAAACGAAGTGCTATTGACATTATAATCGCTATATCGTGGGTAGGTACTTTAATGAGTTTTAAGGGATACATTAAAGTTTCCATACCATCAGTTAGCGCCATTGGAGTTGTAGTATAAGTTAGTAAAGAAGTACCCATCACAAGGAAGATTAGCCTTAGCGCAAGATGAACTGCATTTATGATGCCACCATCGGTAATGGTGAATATCCACCAAGAAACAAGCACCTTTCCTTCTGCGTTTGCAAATAGGTTTATTATGCTCATCATCACTACGATGAACACTATTGCTTTTAGGCTTTTTAGTACCTTGATTATTGGTACTCGGGATACTAAAGTGGTAAGTATAATGAAAGTAGCAACGGCTATATAGGAGTACAAACTGCTAACCAAAAATACCATAACGATAAAGGCAATGGTAAGTAGTAACTTAACCGATGCGTTAAGTTTATGAATAGGTGAATTAGATGGATAGTATTGACCAAAACTTACTTCTCGCATGGTAGCCTCCTTGCAAGAAGTTCAACGAATTCTTCCACCTTAATTGGAGTTTCTCCAAGTTCCAACCCACCCTCTTTTAGCAGTCTCGCTATCCTTACAACGTGTGGGGGATTAAGTCCCGTTTCCAAAAGCATTTGCTCGTTTGAAAAAAGTTCTTCAGGAGTAGTATCGTAAAGTAATTTTGCATTCTTTAAAACTATTACTCTATTGCAATATTGAGCAATTTCATCCATATTATGAGATATCATTATGACGGTCTTAACGTAACTCTTTTTAAGTGATACGACAAGGTCTAATATCTCTTTTTTACCTTTGGGATCAAGCCCTGCAGTGGGCTCGTCCAAAACCAAAATTTCAGGCTTTGATGCTATAATTCCTGCAATAGCAACACGTCTTTTTTGTCCACCGCTAAGTTCAAAAGGAGATTTGTCTTTTAGTCCTTCAAAGTCTACGCCTACTTGCTCTAAGGCATACCTTGAAAGCATTTCAGCCTCTTCCTTCGTGCTACCAAAATTGCGTGGTCCAAAGGATACGTCTTCAAGTACGGTATCGGCAAAAAGTTGATATTCTGGATATTGGAAAAGCATACCTACCGCTTTCCTAATTGCACCTAAATCTACCTTCTTAGAATGCAGTTCGTGATTGCCTATAAATATCTTGCCCTTTTGAATTCTAATGAGCGCGTTTAAGTGTTGGGAAAGGGTACTCTTGCCACTTCCCGTTGCACCTATAATTCCAACTACGTCGCCTTCGTTTATCTCAAAATTTACGCCGTCTAATGCAACCTTTTCAAACGGAGATTTTGGAGAATAGGTATATCTTAAATCTTCTACTTTAATTTGCATATACCCTCCGCAAGTTCTTCATCCGTTAAAGCAAACGGCACGTTAAAACCTTTTTCTTGTAATTCAAGTGAAACCTTAGACGCTATAGGAAGTTCAAGTGATGCTTGCTTTATAAGTTCAACGTTTGCAAAAATCTCTCTTGGACTACCACTTGCAAGTAGTTCACCTTCGTTTAGTACGAATACTCTATCTGCACTTGTCGCCTCGTCCATATAGTGGGTTATAAGGATAACCGTCATACCCATCTCCTTGTTAAGACGCATTGCAGTTTCCATAACTTCCTTTCTACCCACCGGGTCAAGCATTGCGGTAGATTCGTCTAAAATGAGAATTTCAGGCATCATAGAAAGTACGCTTGCTATGGATATCCTTTGTTTTTGTCCACCACTTAACTTGTTAGGGGAGCGTTTTCTATGCTCGCTCATTCCTACCGTTTCAAGCGCCCAAGTAATTCTCTTTTCAATTTCTTCCCTTGGAATACCCAAATTTTCAGGACCAAAGGCTAAATCATCTTCAATGATTGATGCAACCATTTGGTTGTCGGGATTTTGGAATACCATACCAACCTTAGAACGAATTTCATAAATTCTTTCATCATCCTTAGTGTCAATACCGTTGATAGTTATTGTGCCTTCATCAGGAATAATGAAACCGTTTAGCAATTTTGCAAGTGTACTCTTACCACTTCCGTTGTGTCCTAAAAGTACGCAAAATTCCCCCTTTTCCACTGAAAGACTAACGTTTTTTACTCCACGAGCAATTAACTCTCCGTTTGAAGAGCGATAATCGTAACATACGTTATTAACTTTTATAACCGTATTTTCTTGTAGATTTTCCATAACTAAATTATTTTATCATAAAATAAATAATTTAACAATGGAAAAGGGATAAAAAATAAACACACGATTAAGTGTGTTTAGATATCTTTTGGAATTTCTCTTGCTAAATTAACGTTTGTAAAGCGATAGTCGGTTGTTACTTCCTTAATAACCTTAAAATATTTAGGCATTTCAAACTGCTCGTTTTCGTTTGAAAGTTCCACTTCTAAAACGTCAAAACGTGTGAAGAATGGAAACCTATCAAGTTCAAACTGAAGTCCGTTTTCCTCTATGACGTAACGAGTTTTGACTATTGAGTTCAGTGTAAAATCCCTTTCTTTTAGTATCTCAAGATACCGACTTTCGCAAATTTCTTCTTCTATCTCTTCTCTTACAAAAGTGCCCTTAACGTCTTTTTTAAGCGTATAGAAGTACTTTGAATGCTTTCCTACGGTTACCTTGCGCGCCCTTCTTACGGGGAATTCTTCACTTGGTAAAAGATAGCATTGCTCAATTTCCTTAACCTTGCTTTGGCGGGACAATAACTCCTCCTCACTCAACTTTTCAACCAAAAATTTTCTTTCAATTTCGTACGCCATATTAAGACCTTTGCAATTCAATATAGAAGGTTGAGCCTTCGCCATCAGAAGTGATGACGCCATACGCTCCACCTGGATGCTTGCTCATAACCGATTTAACTATGGATAGTCCTAAGCCCGTGCCTACCGTTGCCCTTCTATGATTTTTGTCAGACTTATAGTATCTATCCCATATATGTGGAAGTATTTCAACGTCAACACCGGGTCCGTTGTCTATTACTTCTATCCTTACTGCTCCACCTTTAACGTATTCCTTAACTACTACTTTTTTGTCTTCGCCAGAATAGTTTATAGCGTTGTTAATAAGGTTATAAATAACTTGTGTGAGTTTGGTTTCATCTCCCAATACGAATGCTTTTTCATCACACTCTAATTCAATTACGTAGCCCATATGCTCAATGAGTTTAGAGTGTCTTGTAATTAAGTTTTTAAGAAGTACTACTACGTCAAAACGAGTTAGAGTTAACTCTTCATTTCCTTCTTGCTCCCTTGAAAGAGATAGCATATCGTTTACAAGGGTAGTAAGTCTCATCGTTTCATCTATTACCACTTGGAAATTCTCCGGGGTTGCCTCACCTGGAATATCGCGCATTAACTCCGTGTATCCTTTAATGAGTGTTAAAGGAGTGCGTAAGTCGTGTGATACGTTTGCAATAAGTTCCCGTCTAAAATGCTCTACTTCGGCTACTTCTTTTTGCGCTTCTTCTAAACTGTCGCGAAGTTCGTTTATCTCCCTGAATGCTTTACCCGTAATTTGTAGTTCAGCGCTTGCGGAAGAGATTTCTCTTGCTTGAGCAGTTAGTTCAACGATAGGCGCAGAAACTTCGTTGCTTATTCTATAACTTAAAAAACCTGCAAAGCAAGCAGTAAGTAAGGTGATTAGAACGAAGAGAACGACTATCGTTTCATTGTGAGATATAGATGGTGTAATGGAAGTATCAACCAAAATAGCGTAACTTTCGCCTGCTTCATTTTTTACTAATAAAGTGTATATATAGGTGTTCCTTTCCCTTTCTTTTCCATTAGGCACTTTACCTACGAAACCTGCTTCATCGTAACTATCTTCAGTAGGAATACTCTCTATAGTTTCTACGTAAACGCCACCTGCTTCCTTTGCCTTATTATAATAAATTGAGAGCGAAGAAGTAGAAAATAGATGAACTGAACAAGACGTGCTTGATTCGTTTGAAAGAATGACGTTTCCTTCTTTGTCTACGACGATAATGCAAAGTTCTTCTTCGCTTGAAAGT
>JAZQVF010000069.1:0-2060 GCA_045631675.1 Candidatus Stercoripulliclostridium sp. | reverse complement strand
TCCGAATTTTGAATTAGCATATTCCCTATATTGACTTTTTAGCATATAGATGCTAAAATACCCTTATAGGAGGACTATGTATGAAAAAGAGTGTTTTGTTACTTTTATTAGTTACAACAATTTTGGTTGTTTCACTTGCAGGATGCAACCTTATTTTTGGTGGAGACAACGGTGGTGAAGAAGAATATAAAATCATATTCACAGGTACTTCAATTCCATCAATTACCATAAAGAATGGTGATACTATTACAATGCCACAAAATCCTACTTCAGAGGGTAGAATTTTTGGTGGTTGGTTTGTAGATAGCAAATGCACCATTCCATTTAATCAAGATTATTTATCCAAAAACCCTTTGAAAGAAGATTTGCATCTATATCCCAAGTGGATAGACGACGATACTGCTACAAAAGTTACGTTAACGCTTGACGTTAATGGTGGCAAGGCTCTTGCAAATGCCGTAGTAAGTGTTACTGAAGGACTTAACGTTGCACAACAACTTCCCGTGCCCACAAAAGATGGTGCCGACTTTGTCGGTTGGTTTGACTCCGAAGTTGGTGGAACAAAGGTAACGGAAGCAGATGGTCTACTTTACAACTATACAAGTGGCGATGCAACCCTTTATGCTCATTGGGAAGAAGCAACTTACGATATTATTTTAAGTGAAGTTAACGGAGAAATCGGTACCGTTAGTGGTGGTAAAACGGGCGTAAGTTATCTTGAAGAAATTACCGTTGTAGCAGTAACTAACGACGAGCATTATGATTTTATCGGTTGGTTTAACGGAGATCAACTACTTTCCGATAGTCTTACCTACGTATTTGATGCAGTGGAAGACCTAACTCTAACTGCTAAGTGGTTGGGCGAAGAAAGAACGCTTTTATTCCATAGAAACTATATGGGAACCGATCTTGATGAAGTAGCAATTACCTTTAATTATGGTGGCAACTTAGCCTATACTCCGGCAAGAAGAGCAGGATATAGTTTTATTGGTTGGTATGATAATGCAGAGTGTGTGGGTACACCTATAAGTGAAAATGGTAACTTTACCAACCTTAAACTTGAAAATAATACCATTCTTTATGCAAAGTGGACGGAAGGACACGACGAACTTATCTATAATCCTATAAGTGCAAACGAGGTTGAGGTTGTGGGGGTTAAAGCAACGGCAGGCTCAATCATTCATATTCCAAGCGAATGGAGCAACCTCAAGGTTACGAAAATCGGTGAAAACGCATTCAAAAATTCCACAAAGAGCGCAGTTGTAATACCTTCAAGCGTAGAAGAAATTGACGTAACTGCATTTAGTGGTGCAACCTCAAAGATATACCTTGATAGAGGCGCAAGTGTAAGCTTACTAAGCTCAGGCGCATTTACGAGCAGTCAAGATATCTATTTCCACCTATTCAACGAGGGTGAAAATGCACTTATTGACGACGTATACGTAGAAGCAAACGGCATTTTTGCAGATACGCAAATTGGAAGCAAGGAAGAAGGCGAGGCATTCTACTCATACGTTTGGCTATATACCTACACTGAAAAGTTTACTCTTACCATTGATGAAAGCCTATTTACGGGTAACTTTGCCGATGCAATGATGGGAGAAAATGGTCTTTTCAAGAATTTAAGTTTGAAATTGATGCTTAAGAGTAACACGGCACAAAGTTACAGTTATGGTATATCTGGAGAAAACAAAATATATTTCAACTTTAGTGAAAAGACAAGTAATCTTGTTGCAACGGGCACTACGAGTGGTGGCAAACTTCAAATTCAAGCAAGAAGTTTAACTCAAGTTTCCACGTTAGGCGAAGAGCACGAATTAGCAATTGACTATCATCCTGAATATTTAGTTTATACCTCAGAGCAACTCGTATACGCAGTAGAGCACGGCTACAAACCAATTTTTGGAGTAGGAAGTACTGCAGAAAGCATATATAACAAGGCGCGCACTGCGCTCATGCAAATTATAAACGATGAAATGAACGAGTATCAAAAGATAGCAGCGATACACGACTATATTGCATTAAACGTAACTTATGATAGCGCACTACTAAATCTTAGC
>JAZQVF010000068.1:0-35532 GCA_045631675.1 Candidatus Stercoripulliclostridium sp. | reverse complement strand
CCGTGTGGCTCGTTGAACTTAGCGGGATTATAAACCTTTCTATCCTTGAACTCTTGGCTCTTACCATCGTTCCAGTTTCTTACGGGACGATAGTAACCGGTAATACGGCTGTAAACTTCGGTTTCCTTGCCACAGGTGGGGCAAACGTATTCTTCGCCTGCAATGTAGCCGTGGTCCTTACAAATTGAGTAAGTGGGGCTCATTGAGTAGTATGGTAAACGATAGTTTTCTGCAATCTTTCTTACAAGATTCATTGCACTTTGCCAGTTTGGTAGACGTTCACCAAGATAACTATGGAATACGGTACCGGAAGTATAAAGGGTATGAAGTTCGTCTTGAAGATCAAGAGCAGTAAATACGTCTTCCGTGTAACCTACGGGTAGGTGTGAACTGTTGGTGTAGTATGGGGTATCATCCTTTGACTTAGCAGCAGTGATGATGCCGGGGTAACGTTGAACGTCGTGCTTTGCAAGACGATATGAAGTTGATTCAGCAGGAGTTGCTTCAAGGTTGTATAGGTCGCCGTACTTTTCTTGATAGTCTGAAAGTCTATTTCTCATATGGTTGAGTACTTCAACAGCGAACTTTCTTGCCTTTTCTTCAGTAAGGTTTGCCTTAATCCAGTTTGCGTTCAAGCATGCTTCGTTCATACCAACGAGACCGATGGTTGAGAAGTGGTTGTCAAGGTTGTCAAGATAACGCTTGGTATATGGATATAGACCGTTTTCAAGTAGGTTGGAGATAACGTCACGCTTAATCTTCAAACTTCTTGCAGAAATATCCATCATCTTGTCAAGGCGAGCATAGAAGTCCTTTTCATCCTTTGCAATGTATGCAAGGCGGGGCATATTGATGGTAACAACACCGATTGAACCGGTTGATTCGCCACTACCGAAGAAACCACCACTCTTCTTTCTAAGTTCACGAAGGTCAAGACGAAGTCTGCAGCACATTGAACGAACGTCGCTTGGTTCCATATCGGAGTTAATGTAGTTGCTGAAATATGGGGTGCCGTACTTTGCAGTCATTTCAAAGAGAAGTTTGTTGTTCTCGGTTTCTGACCAGTCAAAGTCTGCCGTTATTGAGTAAGTAGGAATAGGATATTGGAAACCACGACCATTAGCATCACCTTGAATCATAGTTTCAATGAATGCCTTGTTGATCATATCCATTTCTTTCTTACAATCTTTATATTTGAAGTCTTGCTCTTCGCCACCTACGATTGCATTGAGTTCTGCAAGGTCGTTTGGAACAACCCAGTCAAGAGTAATGTTGCTAAATGGTGCTTGAGTACCCCAACGAGAAGGAATATTTACGCCGTATACGAAACTTTGAATACACTTCTTTACTTCGTAATAGTTTAAGTTATCCTTCTTTACGAATGGTGCAAGATAGGTGTCAAATGAACTAAACGCTTGTGCGCCTGCCCATTCGTTTTGCATAATGCCAAGGAAGTTAACCATTTGGTTACATAGCGTGGAAAGATGGCGAGCAGGAGAAGAAGTAATCTTGCCGGTAACGCCACCAAGACCTTCCTTGATGAGTTGCTTTAATGACCAACCTGCACAATATCCGGTAAGCATACTCATATCGTGAATGTGTATGTCTGCCTTACGGTGTGCGTTAGCAATTTCTTCGTCGTATACTTCACTTAGCCAATAGTTAGCAGTAATTGCGCCAGAGTTTGAAAGGATAAGACCACCTACTGAATAGGTAACGGTGCTGTTTTCCTTAACGCGCCAGTCGGAAACTTGAAGGTAATCGTTAATAACCTTCTTATAGTCAAGAAGAGTGCCTTGAATGTTTCTTGCTTTTTCACGTTGCTTACGATAAAGAATGTATGCCTTTGCAACGTCTGCATAGCCTGCTTGAATAAGTACGGTTTCTACGCTATCTTGAATATCTTCAACGGAAATAAAACCGTCTTTAATCTTAGAATTAAAATCTGCAGTAACTCTAAGAGCAAGAAGTTCAAGCGTACTCCTATTATAATATTTATCTAATGAGTCAAAGGCTTTGGAAATTGCGCCTATAATCTTGTTGGTATCAAAATCAACAACTTTACCATTTCTGTTAACTACTTGGTACATAGCGACCTCCTAAAAAAATTAATCGTGCAATAGTATTGTATTACACGACTTCTTTTTTTGTCAACCACTTTTTTACAATATATTGTGGTCGATTTTTTAATTTTAGGCTTGCACACCACAAAATGTTGTGGTATCTCTGGCTACCGAGTGCCTACTTCATCTACGAAATTTGTTAAAATATCCTTAAAAATGGCGATTTTCTCATCGTTTGGTGGGGTAAACGTACCACACAAGATATCGCCTGAATCCTTGAAAGATTGTATAAAAATTTTTTTTGCGCCTTGTGCAAGTTGTCCCACCCCTTTAACGTCTTCTTCCGTATGCAATTCAGCCATAGTAGTGGTACGGAATTCGTATGGTATGGTACAATTTTTAAGTATTTCTATACTCTTTTCTATCCTACTAAAGTCAACCTTTTGTAGCCCTATGGTTACAGAATATTTTTCTTTTGAGTTTTTTATATCCATGGCTACGTAATCAAGAAGTCCTTCGTTTAAAAGGCTTTCAAGCACTTCCGGTTGATAGCCGTTGGTGTCAAGTTTGACTTTGTAACCTAAGTCTTTAACTTTTATAATAAACTCTCTTAGCCCCTTTTGAATGGTCGGCTCTCCCCCCGTTATAACTACACCGTCAAGTATACCTTGCCTTTTTTTAAGATAACTTAGCACTTCTTCTTCGCTTAGGTCTGCGCCCTCTCCCTTTACGAGAGTTGCGTTATGGCAAAAGGGACAACGGAAAGAGCAACCCGCCGTAAAAATTATGCAGGCTACTTGACCTGGAAAGTCTAATAAGGTTAGTTTTTGCAGTCCTTGAATTTTCATATTTCTATAATGTTATGCCTTAAGATATATATCCTTCAAATATTCCATACTCTCACGAGTGGTCTTATCGGGATTTTTTGTTAAATCGTGTTCAATATAAGCATACTGAGTGCCTGACTTTTCAGCAATACTTAGTATTTCCTTAAAGTCAAGTTTGCCCTTACCTATATCTTGAAAGCGTGGGAATTTTAATATGCTCTTTTTCCAATCTTTAAGATGAACGTCAGTTACCCTACCTTCAAGTTTTTTGAGCCATTCCGTAACGTTGTGACCTGCATATTTGCACCAAAAGGTGTCAAAGATGAACTCAAGGCCCGTCTCATCCATTAGATGCTCTAAAACAAGTTTGCCACCCATTTCCTTGAACTCTTTTGCGTGATTATGGTAACCCATCTTCAAACCGTAAGGCTTTAATTTCTCCCCTACTTCGTTTGCAATTTCTATAAATTTCTTCAGTTTGTCGTAGGAAGAAGAATACTCTATGGGCATCATACCAAGGCCTACCGTGTGAGCACCTAATTCCAAATGCTCTTCAGCCACCTTGTCCGTTTCTTCCGTTATGCGCTTAAAAGGGGTATGGGTAAGTGGTATTTCCAAATCGTATCCTTTTGCCATATCCCTTACTTGAGCCATAGGTAAATCAAGTTTTACTCCACTCCATTGAGCGCAAGTACAACCATATTCTTTTAGCCTTGCGAATAAGGCTTCCAAGTCGGAAGCCGTATTCAATTTGTTTCTATAGGTATAAAGTTGTGAACCGATTTTGATTTTCATTAAATTGCCTTTCTCCTGAATAGGTAGAATAAGAAGAGAATGATGAATGCAAGTCCCATTGAACTTCCAACGATAAGAATGGGCGTTGCCTCTTGTCTTTCTGCAACGAAAAGTACGTGCATACCGTTTTCAATTTCTACTTCTACAAAACCGTTTTCATCGGTTTCTAGCGCAGTGTGTAATACACCACCGTCGTTATCCATAAACCAAGTGGATACGCCAATTTGTTGCAATTCTTCGCTAAGTTTTACCTTTAAGGTTACCTTTTCATTCTCAGCATACTCGTTCAAAGGAATTCTTTCTTCTCCCTTTACAACGTAAATAGAGTAAGCAGAGTCTATTTCGCTCGTATAGTTGTCGCCAGAAAGAACGAGTTCTTGCGTTTGATGAACGTCTAAGGTTTCATCTGCTCCAAATCCACCTTCTTTGGAAATGGTAAAGATTACTCCACCTTGCTCTGCAACGAGTTCAATAGGACGAATTTCAAAGGTGAAACGGTAAGGATCAGGCTCTGCATAGTCGCCTATAACGGGTGCTATGATGGTTATTTCGTAAATACCAACTTCAGTGAAAGCGTTGTCCATAAAGATACCGTCAACGGTTACTTGTGGAGTTGCGCCACTTGATACGATGATGTCAAAGGAGTAAGGAACACCGTCGTAGAGTTTGGAGAATATCTCGTTGGTAACGGTAATTTTCGTTTCTATTCTTAGGGTGAACTTTGCCTCAACTATCTTTACTTCGTAAAGATGTGCAAGTTCTTCGTTATAACTTGCAGTAAGAGCATATGCACCGGGTACGTCGCCTATTTCGTCTTTTGCAACTACTTGAATCTTGAGATCATCGCCACGGAGAATTGCACTGCCTTGTCCCTTAGTGCGAACTACTCTATATTCTTTCTTGCTTAGGTGACTTGCGTTAGTGCCTTCTTGATCGTATACGATAATAGAAATAGCCCTTGGAACAACGTTGTACTTTCCGGGAATAACTGTTGCCTTATAGTTGGGGTTTGTAATTGCACCCATAATAGCATAACCACCCTCTTTTGGTAGTTTACCTTCTTCTCTTACGAGAGATGCAGTAAATAGGTCGCCTTCTAAGATAGAATATGGTGAACTTTCATCAAGAACGTAGGAAAGTGGAACGTCTTCATCGCCGTATTGACTTTCTTTGTCTTCAATACGGAAGGTTACGGGGCGAGGTAGTACGTCGTAACTACCCTTTGCAACAACGATATTGTAGTTACCACTTGAAGTGGTGTCTGCAACGAGTTGATAATGTCCGATGGGGTAACTATCCTTAGGCTCAAGTTTTAAGTCTAATGAGAAGGTATCGCCTTCAATGAAACTACCTGCAATAACCTTTATGCCGGCAGGGTTAAAGACAGGCTCTTCGCCGTAGTAACCGGATTGTCCTTCAACCTCAACGGTAATGTTGATGCGGTTAATGGTAAGACGTGCAGTTTCCATGATTACGGGCTTATTGTAGTTTCTTTCATCGTAGGTGTAACTTGCTCTTACGGTGTAGATACCTGCGTCTTTAATCATAATTGGAGTATCTTGAGTGATGCTACCTACGGTGTAGGTTACTCCTATTCCAGCAGGAAGACCCACTACTTCAAGATATCTATATTCGCCTGAGTAGTCGTAATCGCCGTTGTCAAAACGAACTGCTGATACGTCGTAGTTTGCTTTTAGTACCGTTATGGTGCAAGTTGCGGAAACTGACTTGTAGTTTGCAGTTTCAGAAAGGGTTACGGTGAAGGTAAGAGTATTATTTTCAGGTACGTCAAGGAAGGTGTTACCACTATAACTTACTTCAACGCCTGCATCGGTGTTAGTATGAGTTGCACCGATTACGTGTTGTTCCGTACCGTTATATCTCCATTCCTTATCAAGGATATGCGTAAAGTCAATGGTTGGGGTTGCTCTTACAACGTAAACCTTAACTTCTGCCGTCGTAGGCTCGTAGTTGTTTGGTACTTGTTCGTTTACAACGAAGGTAAGAGTGTATTCCCCTACTTCCCTTAGTACGGTTGAAGGATATACGATGTTAGCCGTTGATTGTTCACGGTTGGTGTATACTTCAAAGTTTGCAGGAGTTACGAGTATATCGGAGCCGGTATATTCCACTTCCTTAACCATCTTATCAAAGTAAACGATGGTTTCCGCTCTATCAATATAGAACTTAGCGCCAACTACGTGTACGTTGTAATTTGCATTATATGCTACTGCGCTAAGTGGGTAATTGCCTGCGTTAGGTGAAGTACCGGTCTTGGTAATTCTTACGTCAAGTTCATCACCTGCAATCACTGAGCCTGCAGTTACGTCGTACCAATCACTACCTTGAGCAACCGTAGGATTAGTGCCATCGTAAACGTGGTGTTGGTCTTTTAGGGTAATGGTTATTGCCTTAGTGCTAATTGATGCAGTTAAAGTGTCGGTACCAAGTACTTCTACTTCGTAGTTGCTTAGTTTGGTTGCACCAAGTGCTGAAGGAGTTAGGTCTTTTAGGGTTATCGTCTTGTTGATTCCCACGTTCTTGTCAGCAAAGGTTGCATCAAGAGCAAAGGAAATTTCATCGCCACCAAGTAGTCCTACAACCTCAGGCTGATTATGTAAAGCAATTTCAACGTTGCCGTCGTATTCCTTGCTTAACGCTACGGTCTTAAACGTTGCCGTTACCTTCTTAGGAGTAATGCTACCTGCAACTTTTTCTTCTGAAGAAGCGAGAACGTAGTTCAATACGTCTACACCGGTTATAGCGATTGAAACGGTAATTTCACTTGCGCTTTCAACGTCTTCTGCATCGTACTCTGCGCTTAGCACTGCAGTTACGTCGTCGCCGTCAACAAGACCTACGAAACCGTCAAACGCAACTTCTTGTGAGCGAGTGCGATCGTATACCTTGGTTGTTACGGGTGTAAAGTTTACGCTTAGTGCAATAGGAGTGATGCTTGCAGTTAAAGTATCGTTACCTAAAACGTTAACGACGTAGTTTTCTTCAAGCGCACCGTTTTCATAGATAGGTGCTAAGTCAACGAGTGTGATAGCCTTATCCACACCAACGTTCTTGTCGCTAAACTTAGCGTTTAGGTTGAACTTTAGGGTTTCCTCTCCTATCATACCTGCTACTATAGGTTGGTTAGAAAGTGCAATTTCTACCTTTCCGTCATAGGGCTTGCTTAGGTCTATTGCAGAGAAGGTTGCGCTAACTGCTACCTTGTTGATGGTAAGGGTTCTTGCAACTTCTTCAAAGTCTTCTGCAATCATACTATTAGGATCGGAAGTAGAGAGATATGCAGTAACTACGTATTCGCCTGCATTCTTCATTTCGTAAACAACTTCTCCACCTTTAGTGATAACGTGAGTGATGGTTACGTGCTCGGGTTTATCCGGCCACACGAATTGGAGAGTCTTTTCAACGCCATCGTAATCATAGGTTGCGTTTTCAAAAGTGAAACCTACGGGGGTGATTACTATTAGGTCTGCAACTATTATGATTTGACCACTTACGTAAGTGAAGTTATAGTTAGTTGATTCACCTTCAACGTATGGGATAGCGTAAGTGCCAAGATCGTACGTTCTAAGAGTTGCAAGGTCAACTTCAACGTGTCTCGTAAATACGGAACTGTTTTCGCCACCGACAAAGCCACTATAAGTTATAGTAAAGTCACTACCAACCAACGTTAGAAGTCCACTCTTCTTTACCGTCTTGTTTTCTACTTTAAATTCAATGGTTGCAGTGAGTGCAATCTTGTTGATGGTATAGGTTGCAGTGTTGATAGTTAAAGAATAGTTAGCGTCACTATAACTACCACTAATCTCGTAAGAGCCTGCGTTTACGCCTAATGCCTTTTGAACGTTGAAGTTTGTAGAGTCTCCAGCCAAAATCTTCAATGAGCCTTCTGCATATTCCCACTTGGTTTGGTCTAAGATAGGCTCGTTTGCATCGTAGTCGCTTGATTGGTCAAGCAAGTTAATAGTAACTTCACGAGCAGAAATAGTATAGGTGCCGTTTACGAAAGTTGCATTATAGTTAGCATTGGTATACGTACCCGTAATTGCGTATTCGCCTTGGTTTACGGGAGTTTCGCCTTCAAACTTAAGGGTAGGTACACCTGCGTGAGATACGTTAGAAGTATAATATTCCACACCTTGCTTTAACTCTACCACTTCGCCATATACCGAACCTTGGTCTAAAATAGTGAAGGTTACGGGACAAGGTGTAACTTCAAATTTTCCACCTTCACGAACGATGGTATAGTTCTTAAAGGTAGTGGTTTCATCCATAAGGAATACTAATACGGACTCAACGCTACCAACTGAAGTTAAAGGATTGTTATTGCCGTAGTGAGAAATTTCAAACGCGATATTTTCGCCACCTACAAATCCGGTAACTTCAACGTCTGCTTTCGTTATATAGGTAGATGGTAAATAGGAAGATTTTCCATCGTAAACGATGCTCTTTCCAATATATTTTACGTTTAGAGATGCTTTTGCTATGGTAATGCTCTTAGTAGAGTGTACTACGGTGTAGTTTTGAAGTTCTGCACCTGCATACTCGGTAGTTACGGTGTAGGTACCTGCATCTACCAAACCACTTGCGTTGGTGGTAAGGGTGGAAACTGTGGGGAGCGTGCCACCAAATACTGCTTGGTCGTCCCCATTCTTATATCCACTAACTTCTACTGAAAGTTTTGCGTTTGCATCGTCGCCGTAAGTTACGTTGCCGTCTACTGCTACGCTTAGAGTTAGCGTTGCCTTAGTTATGGTTAAAGTACCACTTACGCTTACGGTGTAGTTGGATGCAGTAATTGCTATATCACTTGCATCTAAAACGTGTTCGCCTACGATTACGTAGGATGAAAGGTCTGCAGATGCAATGGTAAGAGAGTTTGTACTATCCCCTGCTACTAAGCCGTCAACGGCAATCTTGTCAAAACTTACTCCAACAACGTCGCCGTAAACGATGCTGTTTGTGTAAACTGCAGTAATTGCTTTCTTAGTTACGGTAAGAGTTCCTTCAGCGTAAGTGAAGTTATAGTTTGCAGACTCTGCACCTTGTGGGATAATTCCTGCATATCCACCAACTTTTATAAACTTTGGTTCGGTGGTGGGGATTAAGGAATCAAAAATTACTCTTGGTTGTTTTACAAGGTCGCTTGCATTTTCATTTTCAACGAATCCGTTGTATGAAATAGTTCCTACGGGAGTAGCGCCATAAACGATGGTTTCACCAACGTAAGTAACGGTAAGTCCCTTTCTATCAACGACTACGGTTTTGCCTACCAAATTTACTTCGTAGTTTTGAAGTTCTTCTTCAAAGGTGGGAGTTACCATTGTTCCTATCGTTGCAGGAACGTATCCCTTTCCGTTTTCAGTCATACTTACCGTTGCGCCACTAATTACGTCACTACCCATAATGCCTACGTAACTTACCCCAAGGTCAGCGTTAACGTCATCGCCATAAACGTAATTAAAGCCCTTAGTAGAAGTGGTAGTTATGGTAAGCGTTGCCTTAGTAATAGCAACACCGTCAACTACGGTAACTGAAGGATTAGAAAGGTTATAGTTGTGAGCATCGGTACCACCCGTAAGAGTTATGGTTACAAGTATACTTTCTGCCGTTACGTCTTTAACGTTGTAAACTGCACTAACGCTTGCCTCTAAGTCATCTCCGATTAGCAATCCACTAAATGGGGATACTGCATTTAGTGAAACCGTAGCAGTATTCGTTGCATCGTATACTTTAGAAGTAGTTAAATCGTAATTTACCGTTACGTCTTTGGGCGTAATTGACGTTTTAAGTGCAGTATAATTGGTGTTTTCTAACTTGAGAAGGTAATTCTTTGCTACGTCATTGCCTTGCTTATTTATCAAAGTAAAGGTGTTTGCAATAGTAATCGCCTTGTTTTCTTCCACGTTTTTGTCGTTAACGCTTGCAGAAATACCACTAATTTCAAGTTTTTCTTCATCTCCGTATACGGTGTTGGTAAGAGTATAGGAAATTAGACCCGTTACGTCATTCGTGCCATCGTATACCTTAGATGATGCACTTGCAAAGGTTGCACCTATTTCTCTTACAACAATTACGTAGTTTGCACTAATAGCCGTTACGTTGTAGTTAGCATTTTGTGCGGTAATACTAATTACGTATGTACCAACGTCGTTTCCACTTGCTCTTGTAATAGATAAGGTAAAGTCGTTTACCGTTTCTCCAACTGCAAAATCACTTGCCAAATAGGTAAGTTCTTTTGCACTATCGCCGTAGACTTGTTCCTTATTTTCAGCAGTAAAGGTAATATCTTTTTTGGTAATGGTACCGTTTTCTACGTACGTATCTTGGTAAGCATAGTTACCTGCATCATCGCCAGTAAGCACAACGTTAATGGTAATAGTGTTTGCACTAACAACGTCTTTAGAATTGTAGTGTGCAGTAAAGGTAGTGTCAAGAACGTCCCCTGCAACGTTACCTTCAAATGATGCAAACGTTACTTGTGCAGAAGTGGTTGCATCGTATGCTTTGCTATTGGAGTAATTATAGTTGATGATAATATCTTTTTGAGTAACGTTACCTAAACGATCGTTTGCTCCTACTAAGGTTATTGAATAGTTGCTTGCAATTGCGCCATTCTCGTAAGAAGGGGTAGTGCTTACAAGGGTAATCGCCTTGTTAGAGCCAACGTTTTTATCGTTATAGTTTGCGCTAAGATCATATACCAAACTTTCAGAGCCTACCATACCATCTACTAAAGGTTGATTTTGTAGAGTAATAGCAGTAGTACCATCGTAAACCTTGGTAATACCTGTCTCAGTGAAGGTTACGGTAACTGCTTTTGCATTAATAGTACCCGTCGTAGTACCACTATTAACGCCGTTTAAGGTATAATTTCCAGCATTTGTACCGGTTAAAGTCAAGTTGGTTGTTGAAATAGCCTTGTCTATTCCTGCATTTTTACTATCAAAAGTTGCACTATATGAAAGTTCAACGACGTCACCACCATAAACACCATTTAGTGCATAGGAAGTAATGCTTTTTGCATCTTGAGAACCGTTGTAATCTCTATTCGTTGCAGAGAAAGATGCAGTAACGCTTGCAGGTGTAATTACAAGTTGTTCGTTTGACTTTTTACCAACTACGTGTCCGTTGATAAGCACGCTTGAAACAACTGAATAGGTGTCTACGTTAATTGGTTTAGAAGAAGAGCCGTTATAAGTTGAACTTGAAGTTACCACGCCTACCCCTGAAATATCAGTAAGATTGTTAACTACGACTTCCTTTTCTTGTTTGTTGTATACGTAAGAGCCTGCTCCACTCGTTTCAATACTCTTGAAGTAAACTCTAACCCCTATTACTCCGTTTACGGGTATTTCATTCATATTAGAAATGGAGAAATTAAAGGTATATTCTAAGTTATTTTCATCCATTCTACTATAATTTAGTGCGCTTTCTAAGTTTGTGTTGGGTGCAGAAACGAAGAGATCGTCTACTAAAATACCTGCAAAGTAATAGCCGTCTTTAGGTTTAGCATGAACGTAAATAGTGTTGCCATAAGTCTTTGCTTGATAGGCATAGGTATACGTATCACCACTAAAGGTGCTTGCATCACTGCTTAACCCGATACCACCACCAGAGTAGTCCCCTTCTATGCCGTCCGTAACGCCCGTGACGTTAATTACCGGCCTAAAGTACGTAAAGGTTAAAGTACTTGAGTTGCCCCAAATGTCGTATGCCGTCAAGGTATAGGACTTGCCGTTAATTGTACCTAACGCTTGTAAAGTTGTGGGGATGGAAGTGCTTCTTACGTTTGCAAAGTCTGCCGTCCAGTTACTTGAGCCATCGTTTATAGTGTATCTATCAAGACCACTGCTATCTTGAATGGTAATCGGACCATTTGCATAGTTAGTGCCACCATTAGAAGTGTAACCACCAAAGGTTGGCGTCGTAGTATCCTTGCTTGGAATTATCTCTAAAGTGAAAGGATTAAGTTTAAAGGTAATCCACGCATTCGTTGATTCAGTATGATATAGATTCATCCAAACACCAATTCTTAGATATTTAGAATTGGTTGTGGATATGTTTTTATTGGAAGCGCCAGCAGTAAATGTTGCACCAGATGCACTCTTACTGAGGAAATCAAAGTTAGATATACTGAAACTTGATGATTGGTCAAGATATTCCTTGCCTTCTGAAATTGCTCCAACAAGTTCTCTAAAGGAAGTTCCACCCATTGCATCAGCATCATCATTAGCAGTTCCTAAGCCAAAATACACGTATTGATTACCATTAAACCAAGTATTTAAGTTTTCACCCGTGTTGGTTCCTTGCATTTGCGCATTTAACTTAATTTTTCCACTTAAAAGTCCTGCAAAAACGTTTTCATCCAACTTTATTGTGTAGAAGAAACCAATATAGAAAGTTTGATTTAAGTTAGAATTTCCAGACTCGTATCTTATAGCAATTGAGTTTGCTAAACCATCTGCAAACGTACCTGAAGAACCCCTATTCGCAAAATAAGTAAAGTTTAAGTAACTATTGGCATCAACGCCACTTGACGTTCCAAAGCCACTTGAGCCACTAAATCTAACGCCACTGTTTGTTTGTGTTATTGCACCATCAACATAATTATTGCTATTTAGTTGGAAACTGGAACCACTTCCAGAGCTAGATATAGTTACCATTTGAGTTTGGTCACTATAAATACCACTATTGGAATCGTCATCATAATAGTAAACGTTCCAATCGCTTGGTTGCGTCATAGATGATTGCTTGCTTACGTTTGAACTACTTGAACTCTTACTTATGCTTGTTGCTTCATTAATGTTAATTCTTAAAGAAACACTATCTATTTTTGTGGTGCGTGAAGAGGTATCGTCACCAGACCATACTTCTGCAAACATTGCAATACGTATATATTTAGTACCACTTGAATAAGATTCATTTAAGGTTTGGATAGCACCGGTCTTTAAACCACTTACGTATGGTGAACGAGTATCTATGTTATTTATGCTAATTGACCTATATGAAGTACCACCTGCTTGATCTGACTTTGCACCAATGATAGATGACGTTTCTTTAAAACCAAGATATTTTTTTGCATCATTATCACTTGCTGCATTTCCAAGACCAATATACATCCAAGTATCTACGTCGCCACTGCCACCAACAACACCTGCTGATGCACCACCTTCCGTCGTAATATAGTAGGTACCATTTAATAGTCCCCTATAAATGGAATCTGACAACTTGTAGGTTACCATAAAGATAACGTTATCCATATACTTCGTGGTTGAAGTATTACGAGACCATCCCGGATAGGATGATGACATCATTAAAAATTCAGAGTCCGTATTACCACTATAACCGTCAGTGTCGCTTACAAGAGTAAAATCATTGTAATTCGTTCTTGTGTAAGTTCCCGTTGAACTAATTTCAGCAATGGAGTTTTGCTCCTTGTTTTGGTACATAACGTCTCTTTGTGAATGCCAACCATAATAGGTTTGTCCGCCGCCACCCGTGCCACTATAAGAGCCACTTTCAAATACCGTTCCGGGAGTACTCATTTGGTTGCCCGCAATTGGTGGCTCGGCAATTCTTAAACTCATATTATGTACTTTGAAAGTAAAAGTGGAATCCGTTGCTCCATATACCCTTGCATACATACCTATACGCAAATACTTAGTCCCTGAAGAACTATCAGAGTAACTATGGCTGTTTTGAGTAGAACTTAATGAAGTAAATTTGAAACCACTAAATGAACTTGGTTTATAGGTGTTTGACTCACTAAAAGCCTCACCCAGTACTTTAGTCGCACCACCAGTTTCACCATTGCTTGCAACGGCACCCACTATTTCATTAAATTCTTTAAGATAACTTACGTCTCCTGCAGAAGTATCTTTACCAAGACCAACATACATCCAAGCATAAAAGTCGGGCGCCGAAGTGCCACCTGCAGAATAACTGCCACTTGCAGAAAGTTCTAAACTACCATTCTTTAAGCCATTGTAAACTTCATCAGTTAGTGCAAAGGTATAGAAGAATACAATGGAATCCGTTCCCGTTGTACCGTAACTCGTACTACTCTCCCTTGCCATAACTCTTTCCCACAAGTTGCTTTGAGCAAAGTGACCTGCTTGACTTGAACTTGCAAGAGTATCGTCTGCCGTTGAGAAATTGTCCGTAAGCGTCGTTGAGTAAGTGGTGCTACTGATGGTCTCAAAGCCACTTTGCAAGAAGTTATTGTTGGTTGTTGCTGGATATTCTTTACCCCTATAAGATTCCATTTCCATTGGATAACTGGAAATAGTACCAGGAGTTGTCATAAGGTTCTTGTTTTCATACAACTCGCCACTCATTGAAACGTTTGAAAGGGATAACGTTTCTTGACGGTCAGGCCAAATTTCAATAAAGAAACCTATTCTATAATAATAGTTTCCACCGGACACGCTTTGTGAAGTGTTGGTTAAATTTTGTCTACTAATAGTGCGTGCACCCGTAAAATCTTTACTGGTCCACTTGTTTCCATCGCTGTTACCGGAAACGTTGGGGTTTATTATGTATTTAACTTCGTTAAATCCGTCAAAGGTTAAAGCATTTGCATCACTACTTGCCGTACCGATTCCTACGTAGTTCCAAAGTCTTAAGTCCAACGTAGTCATAGTAAGGTTTCCCGACTTAATTTCTGAACTAACGGCAATTTGACCGTTTAAGATGCCCCTATATTGTGCTTCAGTAATTTTATAAGTATGTAAAAAACCTATATGGTAAAGAATTGGACTACCATTTTGTGCGCTACCAGCCGACCAACTATTGGCAGAAGTTGACATAGAGGGAGAGGAACTAATGATTCCTTGTGAATATAACCAAGAAACGTTGTCAACAATGGTAAAGTCACTCACTTGACCAACCGTCGTAGAAATTGCGCTTTGTCCCCTACGTTGCACCGTGCTATTACTTCCAAAAGTACCCGCAGCAACGTTGGTGTTGCCCGTAGGTAAACTCATAGCCTCAGCGATGGTGCCTTTAGTTAAACTTAAAGAACTAAAGATAATACCACAAACAAGTGTGAGTGCCATTAGCATCACGATAAACAAGGTGGATTTGGTAGGTTTTAGTAGTCTTGCTTTGTTCATATATGCCTCCGTGTTGGCAAGTTGCCTTGCGCTCGGATTTTTTTATTTTAGTTTTTTCGCTTGCGCGCGTTATATTAATAGGTTAGGTGCGTACGGAAAAATACTCTTCTCCGTACGCGTTACGTTAGTCTATCTTCTTTTGCTTTCTTACAAGGAAGAATACGGTTGAAAGTAACATTAGTACCCCGATTCCTCCACCTACGTAAATCAACCATTCAAAGTTGCTTTCTTGCTCAATGGTAAGTATGGTGGTATAGGTGGTTTCTGCGTAGTTTTCATCGCCTGCATAGGTGATAAGTACGGTGTACTTGCCCGGTGCAGTAGGCATCTTTGCATATCTCGTGCCGTCGCCTGCTACGTATTCAATGGTAATAAGTTCGCTTTCATTATGGCTTAGTCCGTTTACGAAACCGATGATTGCACTTGGGTTGGTTTCAGTTTGTAGGAGTTCGCCCTTTACTTCTATGTTTGCCTTTGCCTTGCCTACCTTTAACTCTATAGTACCAGTAATGGTGCTTCCATCTAATGAATTACCTTCATAGTACTTATAGAAGTCTTGTGAGTAGGGAGTAAAGGTCCAAGTATAGGTGGTAACGCTTGGTAGTAGTACTTGGCCTGGGTCAAGTGCAATATAACCAAGGGTGCTATCACACATTAGGCTTGGGAGTGCATCGCCGTACTCAAGTGAGCCGGGTACGTCAAGGGGATATACTACGTATTTTGCCTTGGCAATGGTAAGTTTTAGTTCAACTTCAAGAGATACGTAGTTGGGTTTGGATACCGTTGCTATTACTGAATAGGTGCCCGGTTCTACGAAGTATGGTGCAGTTTGACTTCCTGCATAACTTACCTTTGCTCCCCTTTCAACGTCTTTTAGTTCAAGATAGTGCTTTGCTCCATCATAGATGATTGGCTTGCTTTCGGGAACTATTATTTCTTGCATCCTTGCAGGAGCAATATAATACCATTCTGATACGCCACCTTCTAAGTAATAGTTGGGGGTGTTGATGCTAATTATCGTGCGATAACCCTTTTCGGTTACGTTCAAGTTGTCGCCATCGTAACTTTGGCTTACGCCTACGCTATCGCCTGCAAGAACACCGTGGATTTCGTAACTTATGAACTTGTTGGTGCCATCGTAAATTGCACCTTCTTCGCCTTCAAAGGTTACCGTCAACTTTGCTTTGTCAATTTGGTAATATACTCCGCCTACAAAGTAAAGTCTATAGTTAGCACTTGCTGAAAGTGAGCCTTGTAGAATTTCATATTCGCCTGCACCTTGTGCAAGAATACTCATATTTCCACTCCATTCGTTGCCTGCAATAAGGGTTGCCTTTTCTACTTCATAGTATCTACCGTATAAGGTAGTGGTATCGTATAACTTACCGTTGCGAGAAACCTTATAACTTAGGTTACGTACGTCAACGTCAAAGCCTACTTCTTCTCCGTTTATTTCTTGATAGAGACGAGCATCTTTGCCGTCAAAGAGATACTTAGTGCTTACGTCTCTAACAATCATCTTGTTGAAGTCAACGATATAGGTTACACCCATATTTGAGTTATAGATATATTCGTTTACCTTGTTGGTCTTGGTAAGTAGTGCAGTACTGAATGCTTCGGGTATGCCGTTAGCATTGGTGAAACTATACAAGCCCGTGCTTACTTCTTGGAGTAGGTAATAAGTAGGAATTCTTGCAACGCCCCTTTCAAGGTCAATGATAACCTTTAGGTCTGCTCTAACTTCATACTCACCTACGTATGCGTTTGCAGTATAGATTGCACTTAGTGCGCTTACGTCTACCGTTGCAGTTTCAATTGCACCATAGTAACTTGCATATTCAAACTCTACTGTGTCAACGTTTAGTACCGCTACCTTTTCTACGTTAGAAGTATTAAGGTCAATTAGGTATGCGTTGCCGTTTGCACTCTTGTATACTGCAACTCCTTCTTCAGTTACTTCGTAGAAGGAAGAGAAGTCTACCTTGATTTGTGCAACGCTTGAGCCGGTATTGTAGGATATAATGCCTACGTTTTTATAAATGGTGTATACTTCTCCGTTTGCACTTGCAGTTAGCGTTTCAAGGTTTACTGAATATACCGTTTGCTTTCCTGCAGTCGTTACGGTGTATAGTCCTACGTTAGAGCCTTCTCCGTATACTACGTTTTGTGGAATAATCTCAATTACGTTTACGGCACCCTTTCCGTCAACGATGGAGAAGTAGTATCCGTTTTGGTTAGATAATGTATAGTTGGTTTCATCACTTAAATATACAAGGTTTAGGTCAAGGTCTACGACGTATCTCTTGCCGTTTTCAGCAGTAAATTCGCCCTTTCCTTCGCTTACACCAAGTGCGCTAAATTCAAATGATACCAAAGTTTCGCCATCAATGAAACTACCACTTACAAGTCTTAGCGCCTTTTCATAGTAAGTTAGCCAAGCCTCGTTAAGTAAACTTGCATCGGTTAGTATGGTGTATACGTATCCGTTTTCTTGAACGTATTCTGCCTCGCTAAAGTCAATTACTTCCTTTCTATCAAGGTCGCCTGCACGAGTGTAAACGTTATACTTGTAACCGTCCTTTTCATAACTATATACGTATGCAATCGCGCCACCGTCAATGGATACGCCGTCGTATAGGTGGCCTTGTCCATAGATAGGCATTACGTTGATTATTAATTGCTCAATGGTTAGTGCGCTAAGGTATTCGCTCGTTGCAGAAGTGAATACGTCGCTCATTCCGTTTTCATAATAGCGTACGCGTACGTCGTAAACGCCTACTGCACTTGGTGCTACCGTTGTCCATACGCTTGAGCCACTCTTTCTATATTCGTAACCCAACGTGCCACGGTAGAAGTTGCCACCTTCTTGTATGCCGTCCCACTTGGTGTAGTATACCTTGCTTGAGCCTTCACCGTAGTATACCTTAACTTCGTTTGCAACGTGGCGACCACCGTCGTAAGCAACGGTCTTTGGCTCAAACTCAAATGATGGAACGATATTCTTGATGGTTAGTACGTCGTATTGTGGTTGAATTGCTGCATTATAGTTGGAGTTTGATGCAGGACTAAATTCAATTCTAATAGCATACTTACCGGACTTAGTGGGTGGCGTCAAAGACCATTCGTAACTAGTGCCACCACCTACTGCAGTAAAGCGAGTACCATATTTAATTACTACTGCACTTGGGTTTGCCTTGATTTCATTCATTGGACCTTCAAGGTCAAATTGGGCACCACGTACGGTGTAGTTAACCACAATTTCTTCACCATAGTTGAATACCATATCGTTAATGATGATGGTGGGCGTTGCTTTGGTAATGGTAATACGTCTCGTTTCAGTTATTTCAGTACCATCTAAGTAGTTTCCACCAAGCACTGCCGTATAAGTAATTCTTACGTCGTAATCGCCAACGTCTTTTGGTAAAGTAGCGGTAAACTCATTTGCAGTACCACTCTTTCTATACTTATAACTCAAAGTTCCTTCCGGAATTTCATAGGTGCCGTCCTTTAATTGAACGCCATAGCAACTTGCACCGTCTGCATTCTTGCCCGCACCGTTATATACGTAACTTACGGGGGTAATGCTATTGATGGTTACCTTTGCTTTGTTGATTACTACTGCTTGACTGAATACCTTCGTTTGACTGCTGATAGGTCTATAGTTGTCGCCAAGTACTGTCGTATAGGTTACTTGTACGTCGTAAGTACCTGCATCTTTGGGTTCAAGATACATATTGCCACCCTTGTAGTATGCAATACTAATGGTTCCCTTTGGCTTAGACGTATCGCCGGGTACTCCGTTTAGTTGTACGTCGGTCAATGGATCAAGTGGGTGTCCGTAACCATTGTATACGTAGGTGGTTTGACTTCTTGAAAGACTTACGTAGTTTCTGCTTGGATCAAAAATGTCTACGTAGTCAATTACGAGCATACCTGCAAATTCATAGTCCCATTCAGTTACTACGTCTGCGTCTGATGCAACGGGAACAAACCTTACGAGTACGTCGTAACTACCTGCATTTACGGGCAATTCAGTGGTATAAACACCATCTACCTTATAAAGAATTTGAGTGTTGGAGCCGTCAATATTCATTGATGCGCCGTCACTTGGTTTATAAGTAATGGGGAAGAAATGCTCTTCTAAACTTAAAGAGTGTCCCTTTGCGTTGAAGGTTACGTTTACTTTTTCTACCCTTTGAGTTACGGTTGCAATACCCGTAGTGATGGTGATTGCACTATTGAAACGTACTACTAAATCGGTGTAGTTGTCTTGTGGATTTGCTTGATATACGAATATTACGTCGTAATTACCCTTGTTCGTAGGTGGCGTTTCGGTAAAGAATAGTTCGTAGTTGCCTGCAATGTGGCAATTATCAAAGGCTATATCTCCCGCTTGATCGCTTGATGCAAAGAGTTTTCTTGCAACCGTAGTAACCTTAGGCTCTTCACCAATACCTGAAACGGAAGGTCTAATAAGACGTGCGTCAATTTCATCGCCACTATACTCAACTGCATAGTTTTGGAAAGTGATGATAGGTGCTACCTTGTTGATTACTATTGCGTTTGCAAAATCAACTTCCGTTCTTACGTAGTTCTTTTCTTCCGTTGCAGGAGTGAAGATTACCCCAATCTTGTAACCACCTGCGCTCGTTGCCATTGCTCCACCTGGTACTACTGCACCTGCAGAGTCAAGAAGATTGAAAGTGATGGTGTAGCCTTCAATTGGCTCTACGCCACCTGCTATACCACTAATGATAGGTGCATTAGGCTCTACGCTTAAACCGGTGTAATCTTCCGTCTTAGAATCAAGAGCAATTCTTACGCTCGTAGGCTTAATTTCCATTCTGAATTCGCCTTGAACGAACTCGTAGTTAGGAGCAGAGCCACCTATGGTCCTTACGGTATAGGTACCTGCAGTAGTAAACTCGTCAATTGCATTACCATTTTCATCAACGAATGCAATGGTAGGTGCTACGAAACTTTCTGCAGATGAGTCGGTTTCATTTATAAGACCTACGAAACCAAGTCTTAATCCCGTTGGGTTAGATGCACCGTACAACTTGCTAAATGCAATCATATCAAGGTTGCCCGCTGCTATTCCATTCAAGGAAAGGGTTAGTTTCTTTTTGGTTATTTCAAATTCGCCCGTGCCGTAACTTATTTCATAGTTTTGAGAAACTACCATAAAGTTTTGGTCGGTAGTAAGAACGTTTAGAGTGTGTACGCCTACGTCTGAATGCAACGTGGGTGAGTAGTCGGTCTTAAGACCTACTACGATATCGTTAAAGGTATCGCCGTTTACGTTGCCGTTTACCCAACCGGTAACGATGCCACCTTCTCTAACCGGAGTCTTGTAAGAATATTCAAAGGTGATATCTGCAGGCTTAGTGCCGAATTCCACTTCCTTTCTTACAACGCTAATATGTAATTCTCTCTTTAATACCTTTACGGTAAAGGTCTTTTCAAATGCTATGAATGCACGCTCGTCGTTAGATACAACACCGTTCGTTACGGTTAAGCCTACGTAGTCGCCGTGTGCAAATTTAACTGCCGTACCCTCTTCACTTGATACTGCTCTTTCATCAATGGTGAATGCGGGTTTATTAGAACTCGTTACTTTAGAAATGGTAAGCACGTCCTCATCATAAACGAGTTTATAATCGTTAACACCAATTAGTGCTTCAGACTTAAGGTCGGTAAATACGGTAAAGGCAGTGTCGCCGTACGTGATTTGATATAGGCTTTCAATGCCAGGTGCTGAGTTTTGACGCTTGCCGTAAATCTTGAAAGTATATTCACTGCGCGCGTAACTATTATAATTACCGTACTCGTCCACGTGCGTTGCGTACACGTGTACGATGCCGTAAGAAGTGTTACCGAACTTAAAGGTTGCAGTAGTAGTTGCAATGCCGTTTTCCACAACGGTGGAAACTATGGTTACGTTTGCCTTGTTGCTTTCAAAACCGTTTGCATTGGTTTGCATAAATACTACGTCGGAAGCCTTTCCGGAAGATACTGCCGTAGTAGTTGCCTTCAAGGTTACTACGTATTCGCCGTCTGCGTTTACAAAGTAGTCAGCATAGGGTTTTGCAACTTCGTTTTCTTCTACCTTAAGATGTGCTATATCGTTGTAGTCGTATACGTTACTATCAAAGGTGAGCGTTTGGTCTATAGGAGTAATATCAAAAGTTCTTACTCTTGAGCCTTTGTAGTTACCTACACCGGTAATTACAACTGCACCACCATTCTTTACGTTTAGGTTATCCCTACTACCATTCGTATAACTTACTTCATAGTCGTTAGTTGATAAGGTTAAGGTAAGACTTCCGTCATCGTAAGATACGCTATTTACGTTAGGAGTAATGGTTACGCCTGCATATGCAAAGGAGTATCCTTCAAGCACGATGCCGTCGGTGTTCATATTAGATATATCTCTTTGGAGAATGGTAAACGGTACTTCCAAAGTGCCTGCATAGTTTCCTCTACCTTCAAGAATAACTATCGCACCATTTCCTGCGTTTAGGTTGGTGGTTTGATCTCCCCAACCACTAACGACGTAGTCAACTCCATATTCAAGATACTTTGCACCGTCTTTAACGACTATGTCACCCATAGTTGCTTCTAATTCGCTTGCAATACCTTGTCCATAACAACGAACGGAGAGATTTTGCTTTACCGTGCCGTCGTATACGATTTGAGTGTATCCCGTCGTTGACCATTGAGTATAAACGTTGTTGCCAAGAGAGTTTTCAATGCTACTGAGTTGTCTTTCAGTAATTGCGAAGTATACCTTTACGACTCCGTCGTAATAGAAGTTACCACCAGTACCGTATACGTATCCTGAATCGGGATTGAGACCGGTGAATTGAAGGTGGATAAAGTTTGACTTACTTTCTAACGTAGATACTGCAAAGTTTGTGGATTTTGTACCTAAGTTTTCAAAATCAACGCCGTAAGTTAAGGTATAGGTCTTAGTGGGAGCCGTTGCACCCTTTTGATAGGTGATTTCAAAGGTTAGCGTAGTACCTGCTTCCAATTGATAGTTTGGCACTTCGCCAACGTATTCTTTAGGTGCAAGAGAACTCTTTGCTATAACGGAAGTTATTCTCATTGGAATAATGTTGAAGGTTATAGAAATAGTTCCCGTATAGTTACCAACGCCTTCTACGTATACTATACCGCCCGATGCAACGTTAACGTTGTCGTAGTTGCTATCTCCGTAAGTGTAGAAGAAGTCTACGTTTTCATTGAGCGCAGTACCACTGCTTACTCCCTTTAAGTGAGCAGCAATCGTTGGCTTTGGCATAAAGATAGTGCCGTCGTAACTTTCATTAGCAAGGATATCAAGGTGTCCACCTTGTCCATCATCAAAGAAACCTGCGTTTTTAGCACCATCTTTGTAGGGCTTGCTTAAATCAACGGGGTTAATCTTAAACGCGGTGGTAGCCGTGCTTTCAGAGTTACCTACAAACTTAACGTTTACCTTTGCACCTGCTATTACGTTACCGTCGTCGTCACGAGTAACGTTTACGTTGTTTTCATAGCCCGTAATTGAGAAGGTGCCACTCCAAGTCGTAAAGTATTCTTGACCGGTTATAGTGCCGTTTGATGCCTTTTTGTCAACTAATTGCTTACCGTCACCAAGGTCTGCACCAAGTTTAATTCTTACGATTTCATCAAACGCCTTCTTGTTTGTCTCAACTGATAGGTCTAATTTAGAGTAGTTTTCATTAGCGAATACGTGGGTGATTACGGGATTCTTTTGTGCTACGTAAGTGCCGTCGTTATATTTCCAAACTGCATCAACCTTTACGTTTACGAAAACGAGTTCCGTTGCCATCTTCCAGTTTGCATCGCCACCGTGATGCCATGGTTCGCCCATATAAATGCGCTTTTCATCATCTGCTTGGTTGTCAACGGTGTATTCGTGTTCACTTAAATCCATCTTAGCGATGTTAAAGTAAATATCTCTTTGTCCAACAAGGTCGCCCGAGCCATCGGGGTCCATTACGATAGTAAAGCGAGGTGCGTTTGCACTATTAGAGCCGTTATAGGTGAATGCGTTTACGTTGTTATAGTACGCCCTCGTTGCATCAACGTCTGCATTGTTACCGGTAATGCCGTATTCGTCAATATCAACGTTAAGGATACGGAACAAAGGTGCATAGGTTGCATCCGTTCCTACCGTTACGTAGTTTTCATCGTAAAGTTTTACGTAATCGTTACCTACACCCGTACGATATAGACTATAAGTAACACCTTTGTCGTCGTAAAGTTCAATATATACAACGTCAGGTCTATGTTGATAGCCGTTGTAAGAAAGTCCCTTTCCAAGTACTGCTTGGTCTTGTGCTACGTATACGCCGTACTTTGCTTGAATTTCTGAAGCAAAGGCTACTTTCATGTTAAGAGTGGAAATATCACGTGGTAAAATCGTGAAGTAACACTCTGTGTTAATACCGGTAAAGTTGTTCTTTCCGCTATTGGTTGCGTTTACGGTAAGAGCCGTTACGTAAGTTGATGACGTTGCATATTTATTGTTTGCGTACGATCCACCTTCATTCTTGTCAAACTTGGTATAGTCGTCAGACTTTAGTACGTAATAAATTTCACTACCATCTGCTTTGAAAGTAAGTTTAATCCTTAATCTTTCAGGATTGGGAGTGTAGAATTCATTGTTAAACACGTGTGATGGAATTACTTCAGTTTCTCCATCAAAAGGTTCGAATGTAACGGTATATTCATCGTTACTTACTATGCTTATTGGGTTGATTTTGAAATCTTGATAAACAAAACCAAGTTCTGCTTGAGGAGTACCAGTCTCGCCCTTAACGAATATACGGGCAACCATTCTATAGGTACCTGCTTCAGTTGGCATTTTGTTTTCACTTTGGTAGTTAAATAAACTTCCGTCAACGCTATAGTACATAGGGTTAACTATGTTGTTCATCGTGGTATTTTCAGGAAGTTTGTTGGTGTTGATAATACCACCCGTAATTTCAAACGAGCAAGATTCATCACCGTCGTTTATGGTAGGCACCGTTACGCTTGGACCTTGTGCTATTGCGTTACCATTTGCATCTTGCAAATAATCCCACTCAACGTTGACGTCACCTGCATCAAAAGACGCTGCTACGTTTTGAGTGGTTATCTTTCTAAAGCAAGCAGTTGCGACTACTGTGGATGAGCTAACGTATCCACCGCCGGGGATATTAATTTGTGGATATCTTGAAGTGTATCCCGACGTTATAGTCCTTCCACCATTACCACCAGATATCTTCCAACCTGCAAAATAGTAACCATAGTTTGGTTTTGCAACTATGCTTACGTTCTTGCCGTATCCTACTTGGTGGGTTACTGAACCATTGTTAATGCCACCTGAGAAATTAGAATAGTTTCCAGCAACGATTGGCTCAATTGTGCCACCTTTCGTGCCTTGGTTTCCATCGGTGTTGACTTTATATTGAATTTTGCCCGTAGTATATCCACTTGCAATCTTGAAAGAGGTACTAATTGTAGGTGCACTTGCATACAGACTTGTTTGAGTGCTTGACCTTGATGCATAAGTAAGTTTCCAAGCCCAACCGAATCTTATTTTGGTTTCACTTCCCGTTAAAGATAAAGAAAGGTTTGCAGTATATTGCTTATGGTCATCAACTGGAACGTAATCCGTCCATTGGTCATTAATGATATGACTCTTATGATAACTTGTTGGGAAATTATTTATACTTGCATCTTTGTTTTCATAAGTAGAGTCTGCAGTAGAAAGCATAAAAGCCGAAAATTGTAGGGTTGCTTTTGCGCTTGCAGCTTCGTACCAGTTTTCCTTTGCACCATTAGAATCGGCATACAAAGATACGCTAATGCTACTTAGTTGTCCGTTTTTAATAGCATTACGCATTTCTTCAGTAACCTTAATGTCAACGTAATAGATTGCTTTAAAATCAACCGCGGCAAGAGCGTAACCACCGGTTGTAAAGCCACCATTACCATCAATGGTTCCGCCTGAAACAGTATAAACATAGTGCCACAAACTCGTGCCTGCATCGTATCCTGAATTAGTTAAAGGTGCAACCGTTTTGGCTCTTGAGTCTTGGTTAGATGATAGGTTTACACCACCACCGCCACCACCAGAGCCGACAGCAGGGCTTGTCCAAGCATGCGCAACGGGAGAGGTATCCGCAACTATGCTTTCTGTAATGCCCATTTTGTGCATAACGCTATCTACCGTAGGGTTAATGACGTCTGCCCCTACGGCGAATAGAACGGTTAAGACAATGAATGCCGTAACGCCTATTAGCGCAAACTTCAGGAATTTAAGCAAAGGATTGGTCTTTTTAGACACTACTTCTACGTTATTTTCCATTTGGATGATTTGGTTTTGCTCTTTCATATAGTACCTCTCTAATGAGTTAACTTTTCTTATTTTTGTATGCCAACAAAGGTGTTGTTGCCAATTGAGTTGCCGTTTACGATAATTTCAGTATCACTTGCATAGTTGGGTGAATAGTTGCTTTCTACACCTATCTTACCTACGTAAGTGCCTGCTACTACTAAACCACCACCAAGTTCTATTGGGCGAGCCGTTATTACGTCGTTGGTTGCCATTTGGTTTAGTACCTTATCAGAATATCTAACTTCGCCAACTATTCCACCTGCAACAATTTGGTTTGCGAATGCAGAAATATTTAAGGATACTTGGCTTGCAGCAAGTTGTCCACCCATATCAATACCCACAACGCCACCAAAGGTGAATTTTGATCTACCGGACGTACGAACGTAAACTTCTCCACTTACGCTTACCCTTATGATGCTACCCGTTGCAGTATTAACCTTTGCAACGGCACCGAATATTCTTTCTTCATTCTTTCCCGCTACCTTTGAAGCAGTATAGAACTTAGTTGCATCGTGTGCATCAATTACCTTGTCGCTATCGGGAATATCATTTTCACTTGCATATACCTTGTAGTTAAGGTTGAGTTTAACGTCGGTTACAGAGCCTGCGTTTATTTCAAATAGACTATCGCTTAGTCCAATGATGGAGTAGCCGTTACCGTCAAACGAACCGGTAAATACTGCGCCGTTACCGATAGGTGCATAATCGTATGCGTATCCATCTAAACTATCAAGTTTGCCGTCGTCGTTATAGTCGCCGATAATGATATTATCGGTAAGTTCAAAACTTGCGTACATATAACTGCTTACTAATAACAAGGTTTCAAAACTATCAATCTTGAATGGATCTTGTTTCGTTCCCTTTCCTTCAAATGGGTAAAGTCCACCAAGTTTATCTGCAACTATAGAGTTGGCAACGTTTAGGTTGAGAATGTCTTGATATCCCTTGAAGAGTACGCTATCAGTAGTAGCACCTGCGTTATAACCTACGGGAGAAGCGATACTCTTGTCGTTTGCATAAGTACTGCTTGCAAGATAATAAACTCCGTTTAGTTTAACTTTGTCAGAAGTAATTGCTCCACTAACTGCACCTACGTCTGCCTTCTTTTGGTAGTGAGTGCTAATTGAGGACATACTTACGACGTTGCTTAGAGTTGCGTTTCCTTGAATTTGAGCAACAAGGTTACCGCTTACTACCTTTTCCCCTCTTGCGTTGATGCTTAAGATTGCAACGGAATCTTTTACGTTGCCGTCAATCATTACGCCTACTAAACCACCTACGTAAACGATTTCTTGACTATCTTCTGCAAGAACGTTCAAGGTTCCTGAAACTATTACGTTTTCAAGTGAACCACCCTCTAAAACGCCTACTGCACCACCTGCAATAGCGCCACCTTCAGTGTAGGTAAGGTTAACGTCTACTATCTTCAAGTTCTTGATAGTTCCACTTACTACACCAAATACACCACCAACCAATCCATCGGTATACTTTTTAGCACCGGTTATAGAATAACCGTTACCATCGTATACGCCAACGAATGGTACGCTTTCTGCAAGAGTTTCATCGTCTAAAAGCATTACGTCTGCAGTTTGTTTAAATACTGCCCATGGGAAGATTTCAACGTATAGTAGTTTTTCTCTGCTATCAACTATGAATGGACTTTCTTCCGTGCCGTCACCACTCATATTTGCTTGAGCCTTCATTTCATTAATTCTTATTCTTACAAGATCTTGTACGGTTAGACCCGTTTGAATGGTTACGCTTGCGTGTGAAGCCTCGCTCTCAACCGATGCAAAGAAGTTGATATCTTCGCCTTGATGTTTAAGGTCGCCGTATCTACCGAAAGTATCACGGTTACCGAGTGAGAGTCCTCTTTCAATTGAACTATCGTAACCGAGATTGCTATCAAGATAGTAACTCTTGTTGCTTTCTCCCGGCACTGCGCCTGCTAATTCAAGATTTTCAATGAATCCTACGAGTGCGCCTGCATAAGCAAACTTAGTGCCTGCAGGGGCAAGTGCATCGTATCTTTCACATCCCGTAAGGGTTATTCTTGATACGCTATACGAGTTAGCGGTATATGCTCCGTTAAGACGGCCTGCAATACCACCGAAATAGCCGTTTGAAGAAATTATCGTGGTGCTTACGTCGGTGAATGAGAAAGAAATCAAACTTAAACTTGCCTTTCCTATAAGACCACCGAAGGTTATTGCTTCACTATCTAAAATGGTTACGTTGCCGATTGCATAAGAGGAACGAATACCGGTGTTTTCTGCGTTTGCAACAAGGAATCCTACGTTGCCGTTAGAAACTCCGTTTAGACGGATATTTACTCTTACTCCTGTGTTTATAATGCTTGCGCCGTTAACGTTTAGGAAGATACCGAAGTCGCCCTTTACTGCGTAGGTGTTTGGATAGAAGAATTCAAAGCCGTTACCATCGTAAGTTCCCTTAAATTCATTAGTATATCCTTCACCTTTACCTGCAATGGGAGTAAACGCGGCAGGAAGGACTATATCGCTCGTTTGCTTGAAGTATGCCGTTCTTCTATTTGCCCCAAGATATGCCCTACTATCTACGATTTCATCGCCGTCTTCAAAGTGCATATAACTATCAATATAGTTGAAGTCGGTTATATCTTTAATCTCGTATGGATTAGTAGAAGTACCGTTTCCTACGAAGTAAACTACCGTAAGGGTAACTTCTGCATTGATTAGGTAGAAGTTTTCATATCCTTCTTGAGTACGTAGGTTGAAAGTATAGGTGCCGATTTCACTTGGAAGATCTACCGTTTGACCGTATACGTTAGTGTAGGTTGCCTCTACGCCCACTCTAAAGCCCTCTTTCTTTTTGCTTACTTCGCCAAAGAATGAATTAAAGCCTTCTTCACTTGCCGTAAATTCTACTTCTCTTACGGCGCTCTCTTGTAGATATTGTTTCAAGAATGAGTAGGTGAGTTCTACGTCTTTATACATATCAACGTCAATGGTAACGTTTGCGCCACCAATAACGAGTTCAACGTTATCTTTCGTTACGTGAGCGTTTGAGTAACTTAAATCTTCGTAATCGTCAACGCTTAGTTCGTATCCACTCGTTACTCTTGACTTAATTCTATAAGTATCTAATGGGTCAATTTCCACTACGACTGCATCGCCACGACGATATGTACCAACGCCTACGATATCTGCAAAGGAACGTTCTTCAGTAGATTGAATTTCTCCTACGAAGGTGTTTACGCTAACGACGTATTCGTTGGTGTCAATTGGAATATAATGCTCGGTGCTTTCGCCGTTCATAACGTAAACTTCTATGCCTGAGCCGGTTACTACCTTGAATTCATAGTAGTAGTCGGAGCCACCACTTAGGCTTTCATCGGTAAGAGTAAAGGTGGTTTCAACCTTTTCCCATTCAGAGAAGTTTTGCTCTAAAGCCCCTCTCTTTCTCAAGAATACGGAGTAATTAGAATTCGTTTGTGAAACGAGAACGTTAATTGCTACGTCACTTACGTACCAACTGCTATATTCGTTGTTTTGTGGTAGTTTAGAGCCACTTAATGAGAATTGCACGGTGGGAACTACGCTATCAAAGCCTAAAGTGAATTCTTCACTTTCTCCTACCATACCACTCAGTGAAACTACCTTGAAGATATAGCCGTAAAGGCTTTCAGTTACGCTTGCTAAACTTTGTGCATATTCGCCCGTAAGAAGTACGTATTCGCCGTACCCTGCTCCTTCGTTAACCTTTACGTATACGCTACCGATACCACTTGCACCGATTGATGCAATTTCAGGATAGATACTTGCAACTTCGTTTACCCAACTACCACTTGCTACGTCATTACCACCTGCGGTTGCTTTGGTAATTACACTAACGGGGGTCTTATCTAACTTAACCGATATACCGTTTTCACTAACGACTTCGGTTGAGGGTTTACCACTTACGAAACGGAAGAAGTATGAGCCTACTGAAGAATTTTCCACTACGAAGTAACTCGTGCGATTAGATGCACCGTTTTTCTCCAATTCTTCAATAGCAGTCCACTCTATTTGAGCAAGGTCTTCGCCTACTCCGTAGTACAAAGTACCACCTGCTACGCCCGTAGTTAATGAAATGGTAAAGCGTAGGTTTTCTTTTGTCCATTCGCCGTTATAAGCACCGCCGCCTGCTTGATAGTTAATAGATGCGCTAACCACGGGAGTTACGTTGTCCTTTTGAACCTTATAGGTCGTAGGATGAACGTAAACGGTACCTGCACCCGTAATAACTCTAAAGTTATATTCGTTTACTTGTTGTTGTCTTTCGCTAAACGCTAAAGTGAAGATATTTCCAACGTTGGTTACCGACGTTATTTCATTGTTGACGTTAATGAAGTCAATCCAAGTATTACCACCGTCAATAGAGAATTGCATCTTGCCACCACTTGAGCCAAACTTATCCCCTACGAGGCCGTTTACTGTGCCCGTAAACTTAGCACTATCGTCTGCACTTAGCCAGATATCCTTGTCTAAGGTTTCATATCCTACCCCTTCTCTTATTGCATAAGCATCCATATCAAGGGTAAAGCCTGCAGTTTTATCAATGCAAGAAATGAAGATTTCACTTGAGTATTCGTTACCTGCATGGTCTTCAAACTTTAATACGTATTTCTTGTCGCCAGTCATAACGTAGGTGAAGTAATCGCCTACCTTGTTTAGTGGTTGAGCAGTACCTGCAATAGTGCCGTTCAAAATATATTCGTTTTCAACGCCTATTGGATATTCCATTAAACGAATAGAACTTTCATTTATGCCTGAGCCAAGTGCGGTATCTTGAGGCATAATTCTATATTCAGCGTCTTCGTTTATCCAAGTATCCTTGAGTGAAACGACGCTATTGTTGCTTACCTTTCTAAATGATTCAGACCTTAAAGTAGGTGCCGTGAAGTCTATCTTTACGTATAATTCGTTTGAAATTGATGGCTCGTAAACCTTAACTCTACCCGAGCCCGTTACTAAACGGAAGGAGTATCTTCTGTTTTGTTCGGTAGTCAAGAATGTTCTAACGACGCCGTCGCCCCATACTTCGTTGTTTTCGGGCATTAACGTAGTAGTTAACGCGCTCCAAGTCGTGCCACCGTTGTTGGAATATTCCACCTTAACGCCTGAGGCGGTAAATCTATTGATTTGGAATTCAATTCTTACCCAAGGTTCTGCTTTTGCCTTAGTTACCCAAGATGCAAAATCGTATGAGTTAATAGAAGAATTGTCGTCTAAAGTTGGCTCTTCAAGAGCATTTTCGGGGTTACCACCACCAACGTAAGCATTAACGATGAGTTCAAGGTCGTCAATATTTATAGGATCAACGTTTGCTTGTACTTCTTCAGTTACTACGTTGCCTGCAATATCCTTTACGGTAATGGTGTAAACGGTACACTTATCTATTTCAAAACTATAATTGCCGTTACCTAAGTCGGTTACGGTGCCACCGTTGTCAACTGAAATGGAATTTGCACCAAAACCTGAGTTTACGGTGCCTTGATCGTCAAACGCTCTAAACAATACCGTTACGTTGTTTGCCGTCCAAACTGCGCCTTGGAAAGAACTTAGGTCGGTTACAACCGTTAGGATAGGTGCAACAAGGTCAAACTTAACCTCGCCTACGTCAATTAAGGCTTCCTTGCCGGCTCTCGTTTGAATCTTAAGTTTATAACTCTTGATATTGTCGCTTAAGGGGAGCATATAACCAAGAACAAGTTCTTGAGTGTCGGTTTCGGGCATTGCGGGGGTAAACTCGTCTACGGGAATCCAATCTCCACCGTCAACCGAATAAAGCACTCTTGCACCCGATGCACCCATAGTTACGTTGAACAATACTGCGCTTTCTTCAGATGCCCAAGTGCCTAAAACGTAACTATCTTCGTGGAAAGAGTATACCAACTCTTCAGTATCTACGTTTGCTTGCAAACCGGTACCGTTAACGTTACCAGCCTTATCGTATACGGTAATTTGATATTGCGCGCTATCTCTTATGATAATTTGCCACTTTCCGTCAACTTCGGTAATAGTTGCAGGCGTACCCTCTTTAGAGATGTTAATTGCCTCAACACGGTCAATGCCAGAGCCACCTAAGTCCACGATCTCGTAAGTAAAGGTGGTTTCTTCGCCTATCCAACCGTATGCGTTAACGTTCTTATTTGCAATTGGAGATGGAATAGTGGGAGTAGTTAAGTCTACGTTAACGTCAAATTCACCTTCATAAACGGTTGAAATGGCCGTTCCTGAATGAATTCTAAATCTTACCTTTCCACTAAATTCTTTCAAAAGACTGAAGGTTGCATCAAAGTTGGAAGTTATGGTTTCAAGGTCTTGAGAATTATAGGCTAAATTGCTTTCCAAAGTAATCCAAGAAGAGGAACCACTGCCGTATGCAACTTCTATAACGGCACCACTTCCACCAAATGAAACGAGTGCCGAGTACTCTATTCTACCGTTAGTCCACGCACCGTTTAGGTTGCTAATTTCTACAACATTCTCAATGGTGGGAACTACGGTATCAATTTTAGTTATGGTATAGTTTTGGGTAATTGCAACTACTTTATAGGTGGTTTCGTTACCTGTCTCTCCAAACACCATAGTTTCGCCGTGCTCTTCGTTGGTTGCCATAAAGAGATAGGAGTTTATCTTGGTATCGTTTACTAAATCGGGAGTTTCAAAAGAAGTTCTACAACCACTGCCGTTTGCTATGCTTGCGCTAATTTCCACCCAAGTAACGCCGTTGTCAGTGGAATAATAATATTTAGATGCGCCACCTGAAACAAGCCCGGGTACGCTAAGGTTGTAGTACATCTTTTGCGCCCAACCGGTTTCTTGGTTATAATTACCAAAACCAACTGAAGAAACGTTGTCTATTTGAACGCTAATTTCCGCTCTCGTAATAACGTAATCAATTACGCGAGTGTCCACGACTACGTCAAGAGCAGTATTTTTGATGGTATAAGTAAGTTTATGGTTACCAATTTCAACGGGGATTGCGGAAACACCGGTGTTAAGGTCGGTAGCATGGTAATAAACCATATTTCCTGCGCCAAATTGATAGCCTGAAGGCTCTGGACTAAACTTTGCAGTACGGTTAGATGGAGCACCCGTATAGTAAAGGCTCATAACGTTACCGCTTTGAGTGGTAATATCTCTAATATATACTGCTTGGAAAGATGCCGTCTTATAGTTTTCCTTATCTTCTGCGCTGATGCTTTCATCGCCGTAATAAGGCATATAATAGTCGTAATTAAGTCCGTCTATGCTCTCAATTTCGCCTGCTACGTTGCGATTAACTTGACCTGCTGAAAGGTAACTATAAGCATACGTGCCGTTTTGCAACGTGCCGATACGCCAACCAATAAAGAAATATTCGCCACTTTCATCAAGCATAGTCGCCCTAAGTGAAACTTTAACTACTTCAGCACCTTCGGGAAGAGTATCAACGTTGTTTTGAACGCTTTCGTCAACGGAAGATACTATACTCTTTGTAATTTCGTAATCTCTTACGCCGTCAAGAAGATTGATTCCATTGTCAACCATCTTGTCTTTTACGATAACTTTGATGGGAGTATCAACTACTGCATAGTTATCTCGGTCGTTTGGAGTAAAACGGAAAGTATAATTAACACCACTTGCGTTTACGGGAAGAAGTTTGTTTACGTCAACTAAATTTTCTTCAAGATAAAGGGCTACGGTGCCGTAAAGACGAGTACGCTTATCTGCAGAGTTGGTTGCAACGTAACTTAAATCCAACGTTGAAAGGTTGTCGCCAAGTTTAAATTCCACGACGTTTGCGTTATCACTTCCCCTTTCAATGGTTGCTGAGTTTCTTTCAATGGTAAAATCTTTGGTAAACGAACCAATCTTTTCACCCTTAGAAATGGTGCCGTCACCGTTGTTTATACGATAGAAAAATTCGCAAGTATAGGTATAATCGCCCGCTCTAATAGGACCGGCAGTAATTTTATCTAAGCCTTCGGAAGTAGTAAATACGTCGGCACCGTCGTTTGCCTTACCCTCATAACGGTGAGTTAGGTAGTATACGCCGTTATATCTTGCGGCACTAACAACGGGACCTTGTCCTGCCGTTGAGTAGGAATAACTTGCGCTTTCAACGGCTTCTATAACTTGGAATCTTGCTTCACAAACGTATGATACGTAGCTTGGAATAGAAACCGCTTTACCAAGGTCTAAAACGGTTGTCGTTTGATCAAGAGCAGAGCCCGCTCTTTGCCAACCAAGGAAGTAGTATCCACTATTAGCAACTGCGCTAAAAGATGCAGAGTCTTCAAAGCCTAAAACGATTTCTTGAGCGCCTGCGCTAAGGTCGTATTCTTCGCCGTTAGCACCTTTAACTATTCCACCAATAGTGGAAGAAAGAGAAACCCTTACCTCTTCAAATTGCAATTCCAAGGTAAAATTCATTTGACAATCAATGTCTGTTTCGGCAACGTTAGTACCAAGACCGGTTTTAGATTCCGTTGCGTACCATTGTCCTTTGTACGTAATTTTAATTTCGTCGCCATCACTTTCTTTTAACAAGGTGCTTGATGCTAATTCTAAATTTTCGTAACTATCGTCTACGATATTGCCGGTTTCTTGGTTTAGAGTGGTATCAAACTTGCCTTCGCCACTCATTGCACCACTTACGGAATAGCTTGCATTTTTCCAAGTGGTTTCACTGCCTTGCAAAGTCTTGTAACTATTCGTACCACTTGCAAGTAGTCTTGCCGTTATTCTTCCACTCTTGACTGCCTCCCACAAATCTCCTGAAAGTTTTATGGTTGCCGTTTGCTCAACGTCGCCTTCTGCGATTGCAGGGTTAGGAGCATCTGCTTGCTCAAGAGCGTGAGACTTTAAGGTAATGCTTGCACCAGTATCTAAAATTGGTTGATAATCCGTCAACAAAGCGTCAACGTGGGTTGACGAAGAAGTGTCGTTTGCATTCATAGCATAAGCGTTTAGACTCGTTGAAGTGAATGCAAAAGCAAGCCCCACTGAAAGCATAATCAATAGGACGAAAACTAATTTTGAAAGATTTTTAAGATTTATTTTCTTAGCAAGCATATTTATTCTTCCGACAATTTTATTAATTTTAGCATACGCACGCGTATAAAAGTAGGGGAAACTTTCCCCATAAGTGGAACTATTTTAGCATATACGCGCGTAAGTGTGTATATATTTGCGCGCAATTTTACTAAAATATTACCGCGCGGTTGCCCACACGCGAACAATATGTTGTGGTTTAGGCGAAAAAGGAACACAAGTTAAGAGTTTTACTTCATCATACAGCGCTAAACTATGGTGGCAAGGGATTGAAGGGTTTATATGGTTTCACTATACAAGAAGATAACGCTCGCTTTAAGAACTTAACCTTCGCTAAAACTTAATTTGACCATTTTTAACGTTTACAATTTTTTTACGATTAACCATAAAAAATTTTTCTTTTATTTTTAATTAATGTATGCTATAATGTATTTGAGTTAATTTGGTCAAAAGCAATTAAATCTTTCGTTTTGGTTGCTATAGATACAAAATAAAGGGGAATTTGATATGAGTCTATTTGAATGGTTCTGGGAAAAAGTAACGAAACCAATGGATGAAAAGCGCATTAAAACCTTGCGCGTACCTACGGTTGCGCGTGAAAACAACGATATTTCATACCTTGAAAGCACTCACAAATTGCAACTTTTGGACGTATACTCACCCTCTGAAAGCAATGAAAAAATGCCAACTATCGTGGATATTCACGGTGGTGGATGGTACTACGGCGACAAGGATCTAAACAAAATTTATTGCCTAAATCTCGTTGAAAGAGGCTTTAAGGTAGTAAACGTAAGTTATCGCTTAACGCCAGAAGTTACCCTAAAAGAGCAAGTACAGGATATATGCTCTGCACTAAATTACGTTTACAACAATGCCGAAAAACTTGGGGTTGATCTATCAAACCTTTTCTTAACAGGCGACTCTGCAGGAGCACACCTTAGCGCAATGATAGTAAACCTGATGCAAGACGAGAAAATGCAAAAAGTCTTTGAAGTGGAATTGAAACCTACCTTCAAAGCAGTTACCTACACTTGCGCAGCATTCTATATCTCCAAACTTGCAACCACGCCTATCGTAAGAAGTTACTTTACAAGCCTTCTTGGTAAAAAGGCAGGAGAAAGTCCACTATTCCCCTACGTGGATTATAGAGCAGACTTTGCCCGCATTCCCTCTTTGTTCATCACTTCCGACGGTGACTTTATGAAAGGTCAAACCATTAGAGGATATAACGAAGCAAAGAATAACGGCATTGAC
>JAZQVF010000067.1:0-1850 GCA_045631675.1 Candidatus Stercoripulliclostridium sp. | reverse complement strand
AGAAAAAACTTCTCCTTTTAGGTATACATTTAACGGTCGTAGCCCTCGTGCTTATTCTCACGATGGTTACTCTTGCGTGGTATACAAAAAACGAGACTGCTGAAACTTCAAACGCCGTCATTGTTGCAGAGCCTATTGACGACATGGGCATTACCGATATCGTTGACAACATCGTGCCTTACAAAGGTCAAACAGGACTTGGTGGAGAGGATGCCCCTTACGTTGCTACGAAAATCATTTACATCTCTCAAGAATCTCAAAGAAGTACCGATGCCGTTACTTGCGAACTTACTAACTTAAAAGTTAAACTTGCTAACGGCACCGTTATAGATAGTTCTACTTCCGGTTTTGAAAATATGCGCGACTTTTTTACCCTTAGGGTAAAAGTCGTTACCTTAGGTGAAAATAATACCATTGATGAAATAAAAGGCGTATTCTTCCCTAATGAAGACGGAATTCTTCAATATTACGATGAAGATGAAGAGGAAATGGTTAACCTTAACTATCAAGATGAGAATTTCTTTACCGTTACTTCTAACGGTGCGTTATCTCTCAAAAAGACTTGTACTACCTATTTCCAATTAGAACTTATATTCCTTGATGAAAACTCATATTCCATTTATACTTCAGCAAATAACGTAGAGCAAATGGTTCCATTTAAGTTTTCAGACCTTGAATATATGGGTTCAACGTTCTACTCAACCTTCAAACTCGGACTTGAAGAAGTTAGCATTTTCTCGTAGAGGTTAATATGAAAGGTAAAACTTCTCTCGTAATTTTAACTTGCATACTTACTGCCTCTCTCGTACTTGCTCTCGGTACGGTCACTTTTTCGTGGTATCAATCCAGAATAAGTTCTGATAAAGAAGTGGAAATTCCTGCAGACGGCTACATTATCGTTGGTTTTGATGAAGAACCCGTTAAGGTAGACCATATACTTTCCCCTGCCGTTTGTCTGCCTAACGCAATTAGAGATGGTCAATACATTGACGTACTAAAAACTTACGCCGAAGGCGGTACTCCTTTAAGTTACGTTGAAACGGTTGCTGAAACCTATACTTATACCGATACCGTTACTTTCTATGCTAACCCAACCGCTGAAGCAGGAACTACCTACGACTTCGTTTTAACTGCTAACGCTTACGTTAAGGTGGGCGAAGAGCAAGTTGAACATAGCATAAACACTGAAAGAGAAATTAATTTTAACATTACCGCTGACGTTAATTATACGGATGAAAATAAAACCGATTTAACGGGTATCGTAGTAACCCCTGAAGTAAAAATTAGACCGGAAGATAAGTTTACCTTAGACGGTAGTGCAACCATTACTCTTCACATAACTATTTGGCTTGCACAACCTGATGAACTTTGCGACCCATACCTTATTTCAAACGAACTTTTCTTTGAATTTGGCATTAAGGTAACGCCCGTACCACCAACACCCACACAACAATAATTAAAACAAAAAGAGGAACGTAAGGGAGTTTTCTATTAGGGATTTTTAGTTCATAACAAAAGTATAGCCCACTATACTTCGCAAAAAGCGAAATATGGTGGGCTTTTCTTATCCACAAAAGATTAAGTTTTAATAAGTTATATTTTTAGCCTTGTGGCTAAAAGTTATATTGCTTGTTTTACAAGCAGTTATATTTTGGCTTTCGCCAAAGTTATATTAAATAAATCCTTAACTCACCGTCAGGCGAATATAACTGCCGAAAGGCAATATCACTCGTCGTTAGACGAATATCACAAATCCGTACGGATTTATTTAGTTGCCGCAATTCCCTACGGGAAGAGCGACTAAGTTCCCTCTTTTATTTTATTTCTTCTATTTGGTTAGTTTGGGAGTG
>JAZQVF010000066.1:0-4727 GCA_045631675.1 Candidatus Stercoripulliclostridium sp. | reverse complement strand
GAAAGCATGGTAGCATTTGAAGAATTGCTAAATAAGGCAGCAAGTCTCGTTGAAAAGTTAGGCCTACACTTTAGAGTTTCTAAACTCGCAGCAGGCGACTGCTCTGCAAGTATGGCTCGTACCTACGACATTGAAGTATGGATTCCTTCTATGGGTATTTATAAGGAAGTATCAAGCGTATCCAACGCAAACGACTATCAAGCACGTCGTAACAATACTCGTTATCGCGACTCTAAGACCGGTAAGCCACAATACGTACACACTCTAAACGGCAGTGGTCTTGCAACTTCAAGAGTTATTCCTGCAATCGTAGAGCAATACCAAAACGAAGACGGCTCCGTAACCGTACCAGAAGTACTAAGAAAGTATCTTGGTGGATTAGAAGTTATTAAATAATAGATGCAACCGGTAGTTACAGGTGTAATTTCAGATATTTTGAAACTTATTTTCAAAATCATATTCGGCGTATTGAAACTATTCTCACTTGCCGTACTATACGCGCTTGTGGGAGTAGTGCTTTACCTTGCAGTAGGCTTTAACCCCTTTAAAGGCGATACCTATTCCACCCTTTATATTATAGGTTTCGTACTTGCAGTAATTGCCTCTCTTCTTCTTGCATTCCGCAAAAAAGGGGGCAAGAAAGAGCAAAAGGAAAGGGAAGAAGAAAAACCCGTAAGCCTTTTTGCAAGGTTAAACGAGAGAAAGCGCATTAAGGCTGAAAAGGAAAAAGAAGAAATTGCACGCCTTGAAAAGGATGCAAGAGAAGAAGAAATTAGAGCGCAAGAAAGAAGGCTTGAAGACCTTCGTGCAGAAAGATTAAGAGAAGAAATTGCACGCGAAGAGCGCCTTATCGAAGAGTATAGAAAGGAATCGGCTCAGGCTGCAATGCAACGCTACGAAGAAGTTGTTAGCGCTCGCCCCGTTACTCCTGAGGAAATTTACGAGTCAAAAAGAATTCCCACGTCAAGGTTTGATGAAGTTAATTACTACGGCGGAGATTGGGGCGCACCGAAAGTTGAGCCTAAGAAAGAAGAAACTTTTACCAAAACGCCAAAAGCACCAGACTACGGCTTTAGGATGGAAAGCATAGAGCGTCCCAAAGTTGCAGAAAAGAACTATTTTAGCGCACTAAACGATGCGTACGTGGAGCCTAAAGTTGAACGTTTCTCTCAACCAACGAGTGCAACGAGATGTGATGAGCCTAAAATTTATATGTCTGCAATAGAGCCAAACACCCTTATTCACGAGTATTCTGATAGGTTTGAAGTTTACCTATTAGAAGGCGGGGAAAAGACGCTTAAAGACGTGTTATACAAGGAGTAGTATGCAAAAGGTAAAGGAACTTATCGGTAAGAAAAAGGGAGTGCGCGCCTGGGAACTTGATGCTCTTAGGGGGCTTGCTATCCTTAGCGTGGTATGGGACCACGTTATGTACGACCTTGCCTATATGTTCTACTACGAATGGCAATATCTTGGGGCAGACGGACTTCTTAAGGCAAGCGAATTTGCACGCACCTATCACGATGGTTTCTTAAGAGTTTTAGGTTGGCCGTTTTTCGTTTTCATTTTCTTTTTTGTGTCCGGTACTTGCACGACCTTTTCAAGAAATAATTTCTTGCGTGGTTTCAAACTTGCAATAGTGGCAATCGGTGTTTCCGTAGTAACTTATTGCTTAGACGAGTATCTTGGAATGGATGGAACGTTCATACTCTTTGGAGTATTGCATTGTTTGGCATTTTGTATACTTCTTTATTCGCTAATAGAATTTTTAACAAATCTTGCCTTTAAGAAGTTTAAGCATTTTAGGTGGATAAAGGCAGGAGTATATTTCCTAATAGCCGTAGCCCTTCTTATCGTTAACTATACTTGTAACGTTACCCTATACGACACCAACGTATACGGAGCAACCGTTAGTTCAAATTGGGAATGGGCGGGAATGTTCGTATTCACAAGAAACTGGTGGACGGCAGACTACTTCCCATTGCTACCATTCTTTGCTTTCTTTATGCTTGGCGCTTGTCTATCGCCCGTAGCATATCCTAATAAGGAAAGTTTATTGCCAAAACTTGACGGCAAATGGCATAAATTCCTAACCATACCGGGAAGGTATTCCCTTTACGTATATCTTGCACTTCAAGTGGTTGCCGTGCTTATTTTAAGCGTTATTACTTGGGCTGTAACGGGCTCCATTCCGTTTTTTTAAAATATGAAATGTAATCTCTGTCCCAACTTATGCAACGTAGACCGAACCGAAAGGGTCGGTGTTTGTTTATGTGGGGAAGATATGGTTATAAATAGAATTGCTCCACACTACTATGAAGAGCCACCTATAAGTGGAAACAAGGGCAGTGGCACGGTTTTTTTCGGTGGTTGCGTAATGAGATGTGAGTTTTGCCAAAACTCAGTAATTAGCAGAAAACCACAAGGCAAGGTTTATACCCCAAAAGAACTTGCAGAAGAGTTAAAAAGGTTGGAAGGGGAAGGTGTACACAATATAAACTTCGTTACACCAACGAGTTGGAGCGAGCAGATTAAAAGAACACTTGATATTTATAGGCCAAGCATACCTATAGTCTACAACACTTCAGGTTATGAAAGAGTGGAAGTTTTAAAAGATCTTCTTCCATACGTAGACGTATTTCTTCCCGATTATAAATATAGCGATGCAAATCTTGCCAAAAAACTCTCTAAGCGTGGCGATTATCCTACGGTTGCCCTTGATGCAATTGAGTTAATGGTAAAGGAAAAACCAATGGTTTACGAAGGTGATCTTTTAAAGCAAGGTGTGATAATAAGACACCTTATACTACCCGGCTATCTTGAAAACTCTAAGGGGGCGTTAGACTTACTCACGAGTAGATTAGGAAAGGATTTAACCATAAGTCTAATGTCACAGTTTACTCCTATGCCGAGTTGCAAAGAGCCAAATAGAAGGCTTAAACCTATAGAGTATAAGATAGTGGTAAACCATGCGTTGAAACTTGGTCTAACGAATATATTTACTCAAGAGATAGAAAGCGCCGAAGAAGAATACATACCGGATTTTGATTTAGGCGAATAAAAAAGAGCAAGATTCACTTGCTCTTTTTTAACGTACGTGCAATAAGATTTATCTTTTTTCAATAATGTTGTTCAAGCTATCTTGAATGAGAATAAAGGTAACAATTCCCAAACCGAATATTTCAAGCAAAAGATAAAGTAGGGCACGAGATTCATGTTTTTCTTCATACTCATCAAGCTTTTCGCCCATCTTATATGCCCAATAAAAACCATAAAGACCAAAGGTAATAATGGTTAAGAATAGTGCCATACCACCACTCGTATCGTTTTCATTTTCGGTAACGGAATTAACTTCGTTTGTCATTTTAACAAACCAAATTAAATCATATATACCAAAAGTAACAATGGACAAAATTATAGCAACAGCAATATTTCTTTTTTCAGGCATAAGTTTTCCTCCTTGATTATATACATTATAATTCTTATAGAAGAGGAAAGTCAACGGGTACTTTTTAAGATGGAACTATATGATGAAGTGTATTTTTCCAGGACTTTAAGGTTGTACTTGGAATAAGCCTTACGCGATATAAACAAATCGACAAACCCCCAAAGAACTACTATGCCAAGAGTGATAAAAGACCAAATATCGGATACAAGAAATGCCCACGTTATTGATAATGAGAAACTTGTTAATAAGCTAAGGCCTGTAAATATATTCTTAATGCGAAAGCGATTTATTCCTAAAAGAGAAAACAACAATCCGGGGACAATATAGTATAACAACAAAACCGAGCCAAGAATATAAGATTTTAACTTGAGTCTTTCGCGGGTTGCCAAACCTACCACGTAAGCGCGTGGAGCAAGCGCAAGAGCTCGCCCACGATCTTTTTTCACGAAGAAATGAGGAAGATTGTTTACAAATACGGATGGAGCTGTGCCAGTATATTTACCAACCGACTCTCGATTGTATGCGTTCCATTCCTCTAAGAATAGTTTATTCGCAAGCATTAACCAATTCTCCAATCTAACTCAGGCTGCTTATCTATGGGTTCGCATCTTAGTTTAAGAATTTGAACATTTTTTTGTTTTGTCTTAACATCAGCATTCTTTATGTTAATGCATAGAACTATGATATAGATAATTGAAAACAAGGCTGAGATTGCAAGAGTGGCGTATTGAATCATTTCAGCAGTAACAACAAAAACATCTTTACCTAAAGAAATATCAAATACATTGCCAGAAAGAGTTGTAAAGAAGTAAAACGAAACTACGTATAGTACAATACTAACAATAGTTGCTATTACTCTACTTATGCCTTTTCCTATGTCTTTAAGATAAAAACAATCTATTCCTAGCCAGCCGAAGAAGGTTGAAAGGAATGCGGTGACAACAGGAGATTTAGTTTGTTTGCTAAGAACTTTAACAAGAGTTTTGGAAGAAGATTTGTTTAGCGCTTTTTCTGCGTTGTTAAAATCTTCGGCAGTTAATCTATCTTTATTTTGTTCAAGGAACATACCTAATTGAACTTTATTCATTTTTATCCCTCCACATTAAATGAAATATTTTAATGAATCACGAATTTTAATGTAATTTTCTTCTTGGCATAGGCGATAAGTTAAAAAAATGTCAACAAATGGCCATATACCCAAAGTAAGAATGCTGAAAAGTAGCTTTTGAATACCGTATGATACGTCGCCAATATAAAATCTGTCCACACCCAAGAAGCC
>JAZQVF010000065.1:0-1557 GCA_045631675.1 Candidatus Stercoripulliclostridium sp. | reverse complement strand
GCCGCCGTAAACATAACGAGTTTAGGGGCTTTCAATTGATGAGCTATTCCTACACCAATTCCTGCGCCCATAAGCATTTTAGCTATGCTTGCAACAAAGTTAACGTATTTACCTACTGCAACACCCGCTGGTGTGCCTGCGTTTGAAATCCAACCCGCTATTTGAGCGAGTATCGTGCCAGCAATAAGTGTGCAAAATAACCCTTGAGCCATACCTGTAAACGCATCAATAAACCATCTTTTTGACAAGTTTTTAATTGCTTCAAAAAGACTATCTTTATTAAAATTAAATTTCTTTTTCACGTTGCAACTCATAATTAACCCTCATAGTTTTCTAAAAGAACCTTCACTAAAGAATAACATAATTGATACTTTCCATCATATTCTTGCTTCCATCGGAGCCTCAATTGATTTATAAAGGTATTTAAATCATATATTTCAAATTTTTCAACACCAAATTCATAGGCAAATTGTTCTATCATAGCAAGAAACACTTGCTCTTTCTCCAAATTCCAAGGTAAACCTAATTCATCAGTTACCTGCTCTATTAATTTGGAGTATATATTTTGTTTTGTTCCCTTGGCGCCAAGAATATGTGCCCAACCACTAAATACATAGTAGTTTAAATTTTCAGTAAAATTTATAAATTCAGTGGGTGATAATCTTTTGACGTAATATTTATTACCCATATGATTATCTAAAAACCTAAGCGCATCATAGTAACCAAGATTTATATTATACCTAATGGTTTCAGTACGAAAATCTAACAACTTACCAAGTGATTCAGACGGCTCAATAAAATGCACTTTTACCGTTCCGTCTAGAACAACTTTTGAAGGCATTCTTGCGCCAACCTTGATTGCGATAATTTCATCATAACCTTTGTTAACTAAAGGATTTATAGGGCAATTGTCATACATCCCACCATCCATAAACATTTTACCATTTATAGCTTGACGGTTAAAAATAGGCAAATAAGCACTTGCTAAAATATATTCTTTAATTTCACCATAAGGTAAATCTTCCTTAAACAACTCTAATGGTATCCAATCGTCGGTTTGGGAAATGGTAACTAAACAAAAATCAACATTAGAGTTTCTAAGTTTATCTTCATCTACCCACTTATCCACGAGTTCACGAGCCTTTTCAAGAGATACCCCTTTAGATGAAATCACTCTTTTTGCAGTTTTGAAAATATAACCTAAAACCGATTTATCGTAATCATTTTCAAGTATCCTATCAACCATATCCTCCTCAAAATCAAAAAGTAAAGAAGGAGTGGCAGAAAACCATAAATCATATAATTTTTCAAAATCTCCTTGGGCTACAATAGCGCCGTTAATAGCGCCAATGGAAGTACCGGCTACACCATCAAAAGTGTAGCCTCTTTCAAACAAAGCTTTAAGTACTCCAATGTGAAAGGAGCCTTTAGCTCCTCCACCCTCAAGGACTAATCCTCTCATAGTTATTTTATGGTCATTCTAAACTTAAGTGATTGTTGTTTGCGTGGTAAGATTTTATATTGTGGTTTAAGGCATGCCATAGCAGGAGTATCACC
>JAZQVF010000064.1:0-23329 GCA_045631675.1 Candidatus Stercoripulliclostridium sp. | reverse complement strand
GTAAGGGGACCTTGCTTTATAACGTTGCCGTCTGCATCTTCAAAAGTAAACGTTGAAAGAGAAAAATCAACGCCCGATAGTCCGTCGTAACCTATTTGATAACTTACGCTAAAGGCAGTAGAATGAGTGTCATCCATCGCACCGTCTATATCAATTAAAGGCTCGCTTGGCTTGGTTACGTCTGAAAGTACTATGCTTGAAATAGTTTCAATTTCAAAACCTGCTATATCCTTTGCAATGCACTCTACCTTTACTTCGCCTTCATCTAAAACTTTATAACTGCCATTGCCGTCAACAACGCTTATTACGTCACTCGTCCGTGAGTATACAAAACTTCCCGACTCCTTTACGTAAGTCTTGATAACGAAACTTTCTGCACTATTAAAATTATAATTTATGGTTATATCCCTTGAATATTCTCCGTCATAACTTACTACTTCGCCGTTTGCATTAACCTTAGTGATACTCACAACGGATATCTCTTCTCCGGCATAGGAAACTACTCCTACTGCCATAAAGGCAGTAACGAGCATAACAAGAGTAAATATGGAAATTAGTACACTTATCCTTTTCATATTTATAAATATAACATATATTACTTGCTATTTCAAGTTTAAGTAAAGAAATCAAATGGAAATAGTTGTAACTCCCTTTCTTATCCCTTACATAGTATGTAGTGTTTAGGAGGTATCATTGAAAAAAATCGTTGCAATATCACTCGTGGTAGCACTTCTTATGCTCGCTACCCTATCCTTAGTAAGTTGCACTAAGGACGACACCGTAGTGCGTGTAAATGAAGTTACGCACTCAGTATTCTACGCACCACTTTACGTTGCCATAAACGAAGGCTTCTTTGAAGAAGAAGGTTTAACGATTGAATTAACAAACGGCGGTGGCTCTGACAAAACTATGACTGCTATTATGAGTGGTCAGGCTGACGTAGGCCTTGCCGGTCCTGAAACGGCAGTTTACGTAAAGGCAGGTGGTAGTTCAAATTACCCAATTGTGTTTGGTCAACTGACTACGAAAGACGGCTCATTCCTTATTGGTAGGGAGCAAGTTTCCGACTTCAAATGGTCTGACCTTGAAGGTAAAGAAATCGTTGGTGGCAGAAAAGGTGGCATGCCTGCTATGTGCCTTGAGTACGCACTCTATAAAAACGGACTTATAAACGGGCAAAACGTAACCATAAACTACGACGTTCAATTTGACCTTGTTGCTTCTGCATTTGGAGCAGGCACGGGAGACTACTGCACTATGTTTGAGCCCGTTGCTTCTTCTTATGAAAACGCAGGCAAAGGTTTCATTCAAACGGACGTAGGCACTGAAGCAGGAACAATTCCATATACTTGTTTTATGGCTACCAAAGATTATATTAAGGGCAACCATAGCATTGTAGAAGCGTTTATGAGAGCAATACTAAAAGGTATTGAGTTCGTTATGAGCGAAGATGATTTAACCGTTGCAAAATCTTTAGAAAAAAGTTTCGTTGGAACGAGTATTCAAGACCTTGAAAAGGCCGTAGCAGCCTATAAGGCAATTGGTGCTTTCAAAACGGACCCTGTAATGAGCGAAGAAGATTTTAACAAACTAATTGATATCCTACGCTTTGCAAACGTTCTTGAGGGCGAGGTTGCTTACTCTGACATAATTGATAATTCCATAGTGAATAGTCTTAAAGGTTAGGTGATTTTATGGCATTGCTCGAGCTCAAAAATCTTTCACACGTATATCATAGTAAAGTAGGCGAAACTTCTGCTATTGATAATCTTACCCTATCTGTGGTTGAGCGAGAGTTTATTTCCATCGTTGGCCCAAGTGGGTGTGGTAAATCTACGTTACTACACCTGCTTGCAGGCTTGATTAAACCAAGTAAAGGGGAAATTTTGCTTGGCGATACACCTCTTGCTGAACAAAAGGATAAGATTGCCCTAATGCCACAACGAGATCAACTTTTTGAATGGCGAAACGTACTAAACAACGTATTACTATCCCCTGAAATTAAAAGGGCCAAAACCGAAGAAACCGTTGAATATGCAAAGTCACTCCTTACGAAATACGGACTTGGCGATTTCATTTACAAAAGACCAAGTGAATTAAGCGGTGGCATGCGACAAAGGGTAGCCTTAATTCGTACACTCGTAGGCTCACCTAAACTATTACTTCTTGACGAGCCATTTTCTGCACTTGATTTTCAAACAAGATTAAACGTATGTGATGACGTTGCTAAGATCATAAAAGATGAACAAAAGACTGCAATTCTCGTAACACACGATATAGCAGAAGCAATATCTATGAGTACTAAAATCGTCGTTTTAACAGAAAGACCTGCACGAATTAAAAGTATATATAACCTTGATATTCCATTAGATATTCCACCTATGAAAAGGCGTGAAGCAAAGAACTTTAACAAATACTTTCAAAACGTTTGGCGTGACCTGGAGGGACCATGAGCGAAGAACATAAACTATACCTTAAAAAGCAAAGAATTCATAGAATAGTAGTCCTTATTACTCAAATTGGTATCCTTTTGTTTGCATTCGGTGTTTGGGAACTTTCTGCTTTCCTTGAATGGTCTGACCCTTTCATTACTAGTTCTCCTTCACGCATTGCAATTAGTATTGGCGATCTTTACAGAAGTGGGGACCTATGGTTACACCTTGGCGCTACCCTTTATGAAACGGTCCTTAGTTTTACACTTGCAACGGTAATTGGCGTAGTCGTTGCAGTTGCACTTTGGTGTTCAAAAACGTTAAGTGAAATTTTAGAGCCTTATCTAATCGTGTTAAACTCTCTTCCTAAAATCGCTCTTGGTCCCCTTATTATTATATGGGTGGGAGCAGGTCGTAGTGCAATAATTACTATGGCTCTGTTAATTTCAGTTATAATCACAATCATTTCTGCCTACACCGGCTTTATTTCAGTAGAGAAAGAAAAGATAGATTTGCTTCGCTCAATGGGAGCAAATAAAATTCAAATTCTCTTTAAACTCGTGCTACCACACAACATACCTAACGTGATTTCAATTTTAAAAATTAACGTAGGGCTAAGTTGGGTTGGAACGATTATGGGAGAATATCTCGTTTCCAAGCAAGGCATAGGATATCTACTCGTATATGGCTCTCAGGTTTTTAAACTTGACCTTGTTATGGCATCAACAATACTTCTTTGCGTCCTTGCAACCGTGATGTATCTCGTAGTTGCATTACTTGAAAAAATTATAAGCAGATATTACAAGTAATAGTCTTTCTCTATCTATATATAATATAGTATGAGAGTCGTTAAAATTTTAGGAATTGCCGTTTGTTACGTAAGTACTATGCTCGGCGCAGGTATGATGAGTGGAAAGGAGATTGCCGTTTTCTTCAACAATGCAAATTTCCTTTCCATTCTATTTTGCGCTATCCTCATTGGACTTGGCGCAACACTTTTTTTATTCGTTGCTAAAATTAGCAACTGCAACACTCTTGAGTTTATCTTTGGAAAGTACAAAGAGTATGGTAGTTTAATCATAAGATTCATTAACCTACTATTTTTAAGTACTATGTTAAGTGCAAGCGAAACTTTAACACTACAACTTTTCAACCTTAAGGGCGGTGGAATTATAATGTCAATAATAGTCCTGCTCGTGTTTAACGGTGGTAGTAAATATTTGCGAGTCGTTGCATACCTTCTTACTCCAATAAGTGTAATATTACTAATCGCATTATTCTATCTTAAAGGGCATAGCATAAACGGAGAGTTAAAAATCTTACTACCACTTACGTATGCCTCTATGAACACGTTGGGCTGTGGGCTTTTTTCAGAGCATTATGCTAAAGATTTAAAAAAGGGTGAGCCTTTCTTAATTGGCACAATAGTAGGTTTCGTTATTCTTGGCGTTTTTTGTTTAATTAAAGGATGTATTACAAATTTCGAAACTACCAATATACCCATTTATTCCGTATCTATAGATACCATTTTACAACCTTTCTTGGGTTTTATTATAATTGGTGCAATAATAACGAATGCCGTTTGTAATCTTAGTTTATCTTTAAGTAAAAAGGACACGTTTTCACCATTAATTACTCTTTTAATTGCGCTTATTATTTCATCGCTTGGGTTTAACCAATTAGTTAAATATTGCTATCCTTTTATAGGTGTCGTTTATCTTGGAATAATCGTAGTCTTAATATGTAAAGTAATTTCTTTGAAATTAAAGGTAAAATTTAGGGGCTTGCACTTGTAATGAAACGCAGTATTTGGTATAATGTTAGCGTGATAGTTTCTGCATTTGAAACTATTGGAGTGGACGTTAAGAAAAACGTTAGCGGTGCTACACTTTCCACACTTAGGTGTGGAGGCAACCTTTCTTTCGTTGCATATCCTAACAACACCACGCAACTTAAAAACACAATTGAAGTTTGCAAAAGGCTATCCCTACCCTACTGCATCATTGGCAACGGCTCTAACACTCTCATAAAAGACGATGGTTTCTTAGGAATAGTCGTTTCCTTAAAACGGCTTAATCAGATGGAAATTTCTAATCATTTAGTTTCCATTGACTCAGGCGCTTTATCGCCTTACGTTGCAAATATACTTGCAAGAGAAAATCTTGGTGGTTTTGAAAGGCTAAGCGGTATCCCTGCTACCATTGGTGGTATGGTAACAAACAACGCAGGTTGCTACGGTATGGAAATTGGCGAAATCGTTGATTGCGTAAGTTATCTTGACACTTCATCACTTATGTTTGGCAAATCGTCTCGCAATGATATACCTTTCGCTTATCGTAGCACTGAAAAGTTCTTTAAGGATAAAATAATTACAAACGTTACGCTTAACTTAAAACCAAACTCATTCAACGTTAAGGAAAACATATTGGCATATAGAGAAAAACGGCTTAACAGCCAACCATCTTTGCCAAGTCTTGGCTCAACCTTTAAAAAAGTAAACGGGATTAGCGCTGGCTACTTCCTTGATAAAGCAGGTCTTAAAGGAGTTAAGGTCGGTGGAGTTATGGTCTCGCCTAAACACGCAAACTTCTTCATCAACGTTGGTAACGCTACTGCTACTGATTACTTAAAACTTATATCACTTGCAAAAGACGTCGCCTACAATAAATTTAAAGTCTTGCTTGAAAAAGAAATTGACATATTGGGGGATAATACCATTGAGTAACAACCTATCCGTATCACAACTCGTTAAAGAAGATATGATACAAGGAAAAATCCATAATACTTGCTGTAAAAGAGCCTTCCTTTCCGGTCTTATCAGGGGGGCGGGTAACTATTACGTTACAAGTTCTGGATTTGGCATAAACATCCAACATCAAAGCCCCGAACTTATTGTTAAAAGCGCTCAAATGGTTAAACAATTAATTTCCTTTGAACCCGTTGTGAAGATGAGAAAACAGGATAGAGAGTTTAATCCCAAGGTCGTTTATGAAATGGATTTGCCCGGAGCAAAATGTTTTGACCTTCTTGAAGAAGCATATATTTCCCCTGCTCCTTACCAACTTTACGACGGAATTGCAAACGAACTCATTGAGTCCCCTTGTTGCCAAAAATCATTTCTTCAAGGTGTTTTCCTTGCAAGTGGAACTATATCCATTCCACACTCTTTAGATGATAACGGCAGTACAAAAGGTGGATACTATATGGAATTTAGCCTTGGCGACGAGCAGGTTGCAGAAGATCTTTTAGATCTACTAACGCAACTTGATACCGAACCCAAAATGAGAAGACGTGGGGAAAGTTTCTCCGTTTATATCAAAGATGCTGAGAAAATTAGCGACCTTTGTGCCTTCTTGGGTGCAATGCGCGCCGTACTTGAAATTCAAAACACTATCGTAATGCGCTCAATAAGAAACGATGAAAATCGTAAAAATAACTGCACGAGTGCAAACATTGACAAAACCATTGAAGCAAGCCTTAAGCAACAATCTGCAATTGAACTCCTTAAATCAACGGGTGTTTTACATACCCTTGACAAGACGCTCCAAGATACTGCTAACGCAAGACTTCAATTCCCCGAACTTTCACTAACCGAGCTCTCTTCTAAAATTGAAGGTAATCCTTCAAAGAGTTGCTTGAACCATAGAATGAGAAAATTACTCGCTCTTGCTGAAGAAATTGAAAAATAACTAAGGATAGTATGGAAAAAGGTTTCGTTCATTTACACGTTCACACAGAATATAGCCTTCTTGACGGCGCCGCCGCTATAAGTAAACTCGTTAAAAAAGCGGTATCTTTGGGAATGCCCGCTATTGCCATGACCGACCACGGCAATATGTATGGTACCGTTCAATTTAACGCCGCTTGTAAAAGTGCTGGAATTAAACCAATAATCGGTTGCGAATTTTACACAACCGATGATATGCACAAAAGAGAAGGTAGAAACTCCGAAGACGACAACAAAAACTGCCATCTCGTTTTACTCGCTAAAAACTATGAGGGTTATAAAAATCTTGCTCGCCTTAACTCTTTTGCTTATAAAGAAGGTTTCCACTATAAGCCAAGAATTGACCTTGACCTTCTTGAAAAATATTCCGACAATCTAATTTGTCTTTCCGGTTGCGTTGCAGGTAAAATTTCACGTTTACTTCTAAAAGGTGAATATGATGAAGCAAAGGCCTACGCTCTTAGACTTAAGAGTATGTTTGCAGAGGGCGACTTCTACATTGAAATTCAAAATCACGACATTGAAGAAGAACTTAGAGTTCTTCCACTTCTCAATAGAATAGCAAAGGAAATTGGTGTTAAAACGGTTGCAACTAACGACGTACACTATATTGAAAGGTCGGATGCTGAAATGCACGACGTACTACTTTGCGTTGGTACTGCTTCGTATATTGATACCCCTAACCGTCTTAAATTTAGTGGCGACAGTTTCTACCTTAAGAGTTACGACGAGATGAAAGACGCTATGCGTGGCTATGAAGAAAGTTTAGAGACTCCTTTTGAAATTATTGAAAAGTGCAACTTTGAGTTCCCTAAACGCGTATATCAGATTCCTGCATTCCCTTGCCCCGACGGTCTTTCCGCTCCGGAATATTTGAGAAAGTTGGCTTATGAAGGCTTGGAAAGAAGATATGGAACTATAACAGATGAGATTAGAGCAAGAGCGGAAGAAGAACTTAACGTTATTATCTCAATGGGTTTTGCCGATTATTATCTCATCGTTTGGGAATTTATTTTCTGGGCCAAAAACAACGATATACCAATTGGTAAAGGTCGTGGTTCAGGTGTTGGTAGCATCATCGCTTACGCTATTGGCATAACTGACGTTGAACCCCTTGAATATGGACTCATTTTTGAGCGTTTCCTCAACAAGGACCGTACTTCAATGCCCGACTTTGATATTGATATTTGCTACTTCCGTCGTGGTGAAGTTATCAAACACGTTACCGAACTTTACGGCGAAGACCGTATTTCACAAATTATTACCTTTGGTAAACTTAAGAAAAAAGCGGCTATTAAAGACGTTGCCCGCGTTTATAAACTACCCTTTAGTGAAGTTACCGCTATAACTAAAGAAATACCAGACTTCGGTGGAGATGACAAAAAAGTTCATATTCTTGACCTTGTAAATCCCGATAGTAAGTATCTTGCAAAGGACCTTTACGAACGCTATCAAAACAACGAGGACGTTAGAAAGGTTATTGACATTGCAGCACAAGTTGAAGGACTTCCACGTAATACTTCCATTCACGCTGCAGGCGTTGTAATCTATAAAAACCCTGCGATTGAAAGTATTCCACTTGCTAAAAACGGTACTGAATTGACTACTCAGTTCAATATGATTGAGGTTGAAAACACGTTCGGCCTTCTCAAAATGGACTTCCTTGCACTTATGACGCTAACCGACGTTAAGATGGCACACGATTACGTTAAACGCGACTACGGTGTAGATATTGATTTCCATACTATTGGTTACAAAGACCCCGAAGTTTATAAACTTATCGCTGATGGTAACACCGACGCAGTATTCCAACTTGAAGGTGGTGGTATGAAACAATTCATGTCACAATTAAAGCCTGATAGAATGGAAGATATTATTGCAGGTATTTCCATCTATCGTCCCGGTCCTATGGACAATAAAGACGTTTACATCGAAAATAGACACAACCCTGACAAAATTGTTTATAAGCACCCTAAACTTAAACCTATTCTTGAAGTTACGGGTGGTATAATCGTATACCAAGAACAAGCCATGCATATCACTCGTGAACTTGCAGGCTATTCCATGACCGATGCAGATAACTTTAGAGCAATTATTTCCAAGAAAAAAATTGACAAAATACCTATTGAAAAAAAGAAGTTTATCCACGGACTTGACGATGAAAACGGCAATATCATTATTCCCGGTTGTGTGCGCAACGGAGTACCAGAAGAAGTTGGACTTAGCGTGTTTGCAGAAATAGAAAAGTTTGCATCCTATGCATTCAACAAGTCTCACGCAGCGGCATACGCATACCTTAGTTATGAAACTGCATTCTACAAGCGCTACTATCCAAAAGAGTTTATGGCGGCAGTTTTGAACAACCGTATTGATAAACCAGACGATACGAAGAAGTATATGGCAGTTCTAAAAAATATGAATATCCAACTTCTTCCACCCGATATCAATAAGTCCGTAGCATTCTTCTCTCCAGAAAAAGATGGTATTCGTTACGGTCTCGCTTGTACCAAAAACGTAGGTACTGAAATGATGAATTTGGTTGTTAAAGAACGTGAAAACAACGGCGAATTCAAAGATCTCTACGATTTCGTTGAACGTATGGCTAACTCTACCGGTCAAACACCTAACAAGCGTATGGTAGAAAGTTTGATTAAAGGTGGTGCATTTGACTGTACCGGTATGACAAGGGCAACAATGCTCGTTAACCTTGAACGCATAGTTGCAGCAGTTGATGCTAAACGCAAAGAAAAACAACGCAAAGAAGAAAGTGGTCAATTTGATATCTTTGATATCCTTGGCGCAAGTTTCGTTCAAAAGGAAGAGCCTTTCCATTACGATTTAGTACCGGAGTACCCAAAACGCGAGAGTTTACTTGCCGAAAAAGAAATGCTCGGCATGTACGTCAGTGGTCACCCTCTCGCTGGATACGAACAAGAATTTTCCACTTTTACCTTTAACACTTCTATGATCCCTTCCAAAAAAGAAGATGATTATGAGCACGACGGCGAAGATTCTGAACACGTTGAAAACAACCTATCCGACAATATGGAAGTTACCATTGGTGGCCTTATTGCAAGCGTTCAAAAGAAACGTACAAAGTCAGGGGGCGATATGGCTATCGTTGTTCTTGAAGATATGTACGACCGTATAGAGTGCGTTTGCGTAGGTAGAGTTATGACTACTTCAAAACAATATCTTGAGACCGATAAACTCGTTAGAATTAAAGGTAGACTTTCTATACGCGATGACAGTTATTCAATTTTTGTAAGTGAACTTAAACCTTGGGACCTTGAAGAAAAAGAAGAAGTTCAAGAAATTAAAGATGAACGTACTCTCTATTTCAATCTTGAAAAAATTGACGATTATGAGTTTGATGACGTGCTTTATAGAATTGATAACATCATTTCTGCTCATCCTGGTAATTCTCAAGTGAAATTCCAACTTGATAGGTCTCTACACTCTTATAATAAAACCATTGGAAACGTTGACGTAGTCGCAAAAGAACTAATGGGTATACTTGGACCTGATAACGTTAAGGTAAGATAAAAAAGAAAGACTGCCAAGCAGTCTTTTTTATGCATTATTTGCAATATTTTTCAATTATCCATTTGATTGGCTCTTCCGTGCATTTAGGGGCTATATCCTTTGCATACTCTTTTAACTTGGAATGGGCGTTTGCTACCGCTATTGGAAATGCGCCTGAGGTTAACATCGGTATATCGTTAAGACCATCCCCTACCGCTATAACTTCATTTAGGGGAATATTAAGAGAGTTGGCAAGGGCTTTTAGCGCGCTCCCCTTGTCTATACCCCTTGGTACGATTTCAACCATAAACCGTTTGCTACTGTTAACAAGCAACTCTTCACCGAATTCCCTTTCCATCATCTCAAGTATACTTGGTATCCGCTCAGGCTTGTTGATTATGAGAATTTTTGTGGGGGCTAACGATTTACTAACAATATATTCACTTAAACTTTTGCCCAATATTTTGGGTGGCAAAAAAGTAAAACCACGATAAAGCAAGGAAAACTCATTTTCCTCCCTAATTACAAAGGTATCATCTTCATATAGTTGGAAATATAGGTCACGCTCTTCTAAAAATTTAGCAACTTTAAGGGCTTTGTCCATGGGAATAGCGTGCTCAACTTTAAATTTTCCACTTTCTATGTCTGCAACTACTGCTCCTTGATAACCAATTACGTCTCCTTTAAGCCCAATTTTCCTTGCGTGTGGTAAAATGGCAGAAATCATTCTTCCCGTACATAATACAAACTTGCCACCACGAGACTCAAAGTCTTGTATGGCTCTTATGGTTTCTTCCGACACCTTTTGAGTGTCGTCTACAATCGTGTCATCAAAGTCTGATACAATTAGTTTATATTTCATTTCTCTCTTCAAAAAAAGCCTTAACTGCTCTTGCAGTTTCTTCTCCACAACCTTCCACTTGCATTATCTCTTCAACGGTTGCATTCTTAATGTTTTCTACCTTCTTGAAGTATGCAAGCAATGCTCTTGCACGCTTATCGCCCACTCCTTCAATGTTTTTAAGTATTGAACGCGTTTGTCTTTCTCCACGAAGTTTTCTATGGTACGTTATTGCAAAACGGTGTGCTTCATCACGGATGCGTTGGCATAATTTTAATGCTAAACTATCTTTAGGCAGTATGAACGGCTCGGAAATGCCTGGTTTGAAAATTTCTTCTTCTCTCTTTGCAAGACCGACTACGCTTATACCAGTACCTTCAAGGATGCTTACGGCAGAACTTAGTTGACCTTTACCACCATCTACTATTATAAGGTCGGGGATTTCACTGAAGGATAAATCCGAACTTGAAAACTCGTTTACTCTTCTCGTTAAAACTTCTCGCATTGAGGCAAAGTCATCAGCACCAACAACCGTTTTAATTCTAAAACGACGATACCTTTCTTTTGCCGGCTCTCCGTTAATAAACACAACCATACTTGCAACTTTGTCCGTTCCCGAAATGTTGGAAATGTCGTAGCATTCCATTCTTTTCGGTGGCTTTGAAAGTTCCAAATAGTCCATGAGTTGTTCCACGGCACCCTTTGTTAAGGCTTCCGTAGTTGCAATTTTGGTTACCGTTTTTTGTAGATTTTCGCTCGCATTGTTAAGCGATAAAGTTACAAGTTGTCCCCTTACGCCACCCTTGGGGTGATGAAGATTTACCTTTTGACCTTTTATGCTACTTAGGTAGTCTTGCAGTTCTGCCATAAAGGATAGGTCTTCGGAAATACAAATTTCATCACAAACAATGGGGTTCTTTTCATAAAATTGCATAACGTAAGTGGAAAGCACTTCTTCTCCATCATGGGCTTCATTTATAGGAGAATTCTCTGAGCCTACTACCTTACCACCCCTAACTACGGTATAATTTATTACACCATATAAGCCGTTGTTAGCATAGGTAAATATGTCTATATTTAGATCTTGTGGAAGATTTACGCTTTGCTTACGTACTATTTTATCAAGAAGTTCAAGGTGGTTTCTATAAGTAATTGCAAGTTCAAAGTCTTCCCTTTCAACGGCACTATTCATCTTACTTAAAAGCAATGACCTTGCCTCTTTATCATTCCCACTAAGAAACGAGGCAACCTTTTTGATTGTTTCTTTATATTCCGTACTACTAACCCTTCCTTGGCAAGGCGCTAAACATCTTCCTATATGATAGTTTAAGCACTCCCTTTGTGGTCTATTCTTCTTTAAATCTCCCGTACAAGACCTAATTGGATATATGCTATGAATTAACTCTAAAGTATCCTTAACGGATAGGCCAAGCATATATGGTCCAAAATACTTGCTACCATCGGCTTTTAGCCTTCTCGTTATTTCTATGCGTGGGTACTCTTCGTTCATCCTAATTTTGATGTAAGGATAACTTTTATCATCCTTTAAAAGGATGTTGTAATATGGCTTATACTCTTTGATGAGATTGTTTTCTAAAACAAGCGCTTCAACTTCACTTGCTGTTACGATATACCTAAAATCACGTATCTTCTGCACTAATAGCATCGTCTTTTCCGTCTTAGTGCTTGAATTTAAAAAGTAACTTTTTACCCTATTTTTGAGATTCTTAGCCTTTCCTACATACAAAACTTGTTGGAACTCGTCCAACATTAAATATACACCAGGTGAGGTGGGCAGATCTTTAAGTTTATCTCTAAAATCCATATCTATATTATAGACAATATTTTACCCTTTTGCAAGGTCTAATATTAGATTGAAAGAAGTTGCCTTTTGTGGTATCATATATTCAATATGGAAAATACGCTAACTAAAAACTATTATTCAAGTAATGCCATAGAGTATATTGACTCTACAATATCCGTAGATATGAGTGAGCATTATGAGAAATTCCTAAAATATTTACCCACAAAAGGCAAAATCCTTGACGTGGGTTTTGGTAGTGCAAGGGATATGCTTTATTTTAATTCCTTAGGTTACGATACCTTTGGTATTGACAACGTGCCTGAGTTCGTAGAAAGGGCTAAGGCGCAAGGTTTAAAGGTAGACAAGATTGACTTCAATGAAAGGAAGTTTCAAAAAGAATTTGACGGGATTTGGGCTTGTGCCTCACTACTACATTCCCCTACTTTAGAACTTGCAATAGCAAACGTTTCAAACGCGTTAAAGGATGATGGAATAGCCTATATTTCCATGAAAGAAGGCAAAGGAACAAACAACGATAACGGAAGATTTTTTAGATACGTAATCGATAAAGAACTAACTGAAATATGCAAAAACACAGGCTTAGAAGTATTAGAAATCTACAAAACGAGTGATAAACTAAAAAGAAACACCATTTGGATAAACGCAATATTTAGAAAATGCTTGCGAAAAGACAAGTGATATGCTATACTAACTAAGCATTAAATATATGCCTCCATGGTCAAGCGGTCAAGACGTCGCCCTCTCACGGCGGAATCTGGGGTCCGATTCCCCATGGAGGTGCCAAAAAATAGCAAACACGATTTTGTGTTTGCTATTTTTTTTTGCACACTCCATTGGGGAAAAGCGTACCCCGTTGGCTTTAGCCAAAGGGGTGCGCAAGTTTGAGTTGCGATAGAAACTCAAACCTGGCGAAAGTGAATGCTTTGCATTCATTCTTATATACCTATTACCCTCTTTACAAGCACAATAATTTCTTTACTAATATAGTTGATATGAGACATTCTTTCGCGTTCCCCATGGAGTGTGCGAACTAATTTCAATTTTCTTATTTCAATTTTTTATAACAAAAAGCCCATCGGCTTTGCGATGGGCTTTAGGTTTTAGTGTTTTGTTAGATAATCGGGGTACCGGCAACGGACTTAGATATGAATCCGTTGTATTCGCCGTTGGTGGTGGCATAGCCGTCTACTTTGAGGCCTACGCTTGCAGGGGCTACTATTGATGAGTAGTTGTAGAGTGCAAGGAAGGTGGGTGCGCCAAGCGTTGCATTTGAGTATGCGTTTGCGTTACCGAAGGTTTGGCCGTTGTCTCTCTTCCATAGTCCCATATCGTTAAAGAGTGGCATATAGAAGGTGGTGCTTTCTCCATCCATAGTAACTACTACTTCTTGGTAATGTACCTTGTTTACACCCTTCGTGTCGGTTAATTCTACACCGTTATAGGTTAGATTTGCTACCTTATCTCCACCTACGTAGTTGGATAGTGATGATGTTACTAACGACTTGTTGAACTTAACGCTTAGTTCATGTGAATCGTTTGCTACACCACCAAGTTCAAATACTTGTGCTAATGAGTGCATTGCTCCACCATAGTAGAATTGGAAACTCAAAGTGCCGTTTACGGGATTATAAATTAGGTATGCGCCGTTTCCACTGCCATCTACTTCGCTCATTGCAAGATTGATTCTTACTTCATCCCCTGCCGTTACGCTTGCACTATCAAGAGTGAAGTTAAACTTGAAGTCGTTAAAGTTGCTATAGAGCGCGCTACCGAGTTTATCACTGAGCGTTATCGTCTTGCCTGCTCCTACTTCAACCGAGCCGTTATTGAGCGTATATGAGCCTTCTACAAGGTAATCACGAAGTGCTACAACCTCTTCTTCATATTCTGCACTATAGATTATCATTCTATCGCCATAACCGTGCATTGCTATTCTTACGTTTGCTTCACTTGCATCAACGCCATCACTTGTGAAGTTGTAAACCTTAACTTCGTTACTATACAAACTTCTAAGGGCTAAGATTACAGCGTTGTTTCCAAAGTATGAGTTGTTTCTATCCTTGTAAAGGGTGATTTCATATCCACTATCTCTCGTGCCTTGTGATACAAGCATCGTGTTATACTCACCATTAATATAAGATATTATCTCAACTTTGTAAGTGTATTTAGTGTTTTGTACACCTTCTGCAAACTGTACGTTTTCTTCTTGAATACGTGTGAACTTCAATGCAACACCTTGGTAGGTCCTATCGTTCAATGCATAGGCTTCATCAACCGTTCTTCCCGTATTAGAGAAGAGTTCAATCGTGGTTACGTAATCATCTGAATAGTACATTGCGCTTGCACCTCTATAGATTGCAGATGGAACAAGTTCAAACGCCATGTTAAAGTATTGGTTTTGATACCCTGAAGCAATAAAGTCAACGTCACGTTGGCTTGCTATTAGATATGCAAGAGTTGTGGTTGCACTACTACCAACAAGCGTCTTATCAACGTTTTGGTTGGTGTTGTATGCAGATGATACGGTATAGAAGTTTACGGTTGCTCCTCCCGCTACTGCAGTCCAGTCGTTTTCTTGTCCCCAATATGCAGTGCCTACCCTTTCAACTACTATATACGCTGAGTCGTAGTCAACGAGTGCGCCTTCCTTATAAAGCGCTACTTCAATGAAGTGTACGCCATTGTTGAACTTCATTGCAAGCATATCCTTTTCTTCAACTTGGACACCGTTTACATAGTAAACGACACTATAATCTTCGCCTACGTTTACTAAACCGAATATCTTGCTAATATCGTTTAAAGATGCAGTAAACTCGTCAAGCAACGTGTTAACCTTGAGAGTATTGTTTCCACCTACGGGAAGTCTTACGTGAGCGCCTGAGCCATCATATAGGCCTTGTTCACTAAGCGTTAAACTTCTAATTAGGTAATCGCCCGATACCTTAATGGTAAGCGCAGTGCTTTCTGCAAGGTCGGTGGGTGAAGTTAGAATTGATTGCTCGTCCGCTACTATGCTCCTAAGGTCAACGAGTTCAGTACTTACACCGTCAATAGAAACTACAAGATATAAACTTTCTTTATCTAAGTATACGCGTACGTCGTGTACGTTTCCGTCAAACAAGTTGCCGTAGTCTATAGAGTAACTTGCGCTTGCACTATCTGCACCCTTTCTTACTGATACGGTTACGTTATTGCCTACACCATACTTAAATAGTAGACTTACGTACTTAGTACTATCAATACCATTGAAACCGATTTCTAAACTTGGTGCCTTTACGTTTGCATTGGGTTTTACTGCTATTTCAAGGTTCATTGCGTTATATAGTGTTTCCACACTCTTAATTGTGGTTACGCTATTTGCAACACCCTTAACACCATACTCTGCACCTGTGAGTTCAGGATTATTAACTACGGTGGAAATTTGTGCGTAATATCTTATTGGCATACTATAACTTGCAACTGCACTATAGTCGTACTCTCTTACACGATTATCATTTACCTTAACTGACGTTGCACCTGATACTCCTGAGTAATAGTTAGTATAGTAACTATCGGTTAGTTGCTTGCTTAGTACGTAATTGTATGCGCTATCGTTTAATACGTACTCTACTACTGCGCTCGTGCCTGCTTGCGTGGGTAACGTTCCGTTAGCAGTTAGTTTACCTGCACTTAACATTTCTTTAATAGTATAAGTGGTATCATTCAACGCACTCGTTAATACGTGGAATATAATTCTTTCGTTTACGCTGTCAACTGAAGGTACTCCCTCTCCACTCTTTACTACTATCTTCTCAGTAGGCTCAGCGTATACCGCTGCAATAGTACTATGTACCTTAACTTCAAACGTTTCATATTCAAACTTGAAGTTTTTGCTACTCATGCTCATTCCTGAAAGCGCTACGGTAGCAGTTGCAGTATCGTGGTCAACGTCAATCTTATTGATGCTATGCTTGTACATATCCGCATAACGATAGATTTCTTTATAACTTGTGCCGTCTTCGTTCTTGTCATATACTGCTTCGCTCGTAGAGAAGGTATAGATTGTTACGTTGTTAAACTCGTTCCTTATTGCATCGGTAAGGTCAACGCCTTCACCTTCAATAGTAAACTTGAAGTTAGTATATCCGTATTGTCCACCTATAATGTTAGCGCTCGTTACTACTGCTTGATCAACGTTATAAGTAATATCTGCAACGTATGGGCTAAGAGTAAAGTTTCCTGCTTGCTCACTCATTACTGCATCAACGTTTTCAAGTGTAACGAATACCTTTCTTGCCTTTACTTCATATTGGAAATCGTTAACTTCAACATAATAGTTGTTAAGGTTGATTTCGTTTACATTTAAGTTTACTTGTCCAAGAGTATGTACCCCTGCGTTATAGAATGCAGTACCATTCATAAAGTTGATGGTGGGCTTTGTGGTAACTATACTTTCGTTATCTTCATTCTTGAAACCTTCGTATTGGAATTGATAACTCTCTTCCGTAGGAAGTGCCATATAGATTGAAGAAATAATATTACTATCGGTTGGAACAAGCGTGCAAGTTAACCTTGCCTTGGTTATTAGTACGTTTAACGTTCCAAAATCAATGGTATAGTTCTTTAAAATATATCCCTCGGTATTCAAGGATACGGGAAGTGGATCTGCTGATACGGGGGTTGCAGGATCCAATGGGTCAACTCCATTTTCGCCTACGCTATGTTCCCAAATCATATCAATAAGGGTGCTACGAACTTCGCCTAACTTGCCGTTATCGTTATAGTGAACGGTTACGTTGTTAGATGCGTCTTGTCCTACGAAACCGGTGTAAATGTATTCTATATAACTTTCACCATATTCCTTTTCATAGTAACCGTTATGGGTATATACGCTAAGTTCACGCTTTGCAACGGTTAATGTACCTGCAACAACTCTTACGTTATAGTTGTCAGCCTTAAAGCCCGTTGCACTAAGTGCATATTCGCCTGCATCAAACAGGTTAGTATCAAAAATTTGGATACCACTATCACCGTTAATGTAACAATTATATTTAACTGATCCCGTCTTTAAAACGTTATTGAGTTCTTCATCGTATTGTATGCCACCAATATAAAGTGCCATCTTGCTACTATAATCTAAATGGCCGTATCCGTTTTCATTTGCCCATGCATAGGCGTCTTCAATAACCTTTCTTTCATTTTCATTAGTGGTATTTTCAAGAATACTATGTGCATCTAAATATTCGTACTCGCCACTTAGTTGTGAACTTTCAACGGTCTTTCCATATACGAAAACTTCAGGATCTCTTACGTCTTTAATGCGTACGGTAAGCGTTGCTTTTACAACTTCAATACTACCGACGTTGCCACCAAGAAGTACGTAGTTTTCAGATTGAACGTATCCGTCTTCGGAAATATACATTCCACTTACGTTTACTTCGTATAAACCTACGTTCTTAACTGCAACGTTCGTGGTGGGCATTCCTGAAATAAAGTAGAGATTCTTATCAAGAACTTCGCCTGTACGTGGATCGTAAAGTTCGTATGGTATGGAGTCTAAAGTTTGACCATAACTGAGTACGATATCGTTTACGTTTACGTATAGCGTATGTTTAGAAATGCTTACGAATAAATTGCTATTGAGCAAGGTAAAGTTACGGTTGTAGTCGCTAAACTTAACTTCAAATGGATGGTTACCAACTTCTACTGCAGTATTGTCTTCTTGCGTTCCGAAAATAAATGCAATGTAACTTTCTTCCTTGTCGTATACGTTCTTGATGCTTGCAAGATGATTTAAGCATTGATTGAATATTTCTTCTGCCGTTTCCTTGTCACCGTTATTGATTACGGTTACTGCCTCGCCTAAACGAGTGATGATGGTTTCAACCGCTGAAAGAGCAATACCAGTGTTTTCTGCATTCATTGGGTTGTCAATGGATTGAAGTAGTACGCGCAATGAGTATGCATTATTGATGCTGGAGTTAATATTGTTCTTAGCATAAGACGTATCGGTAAAGTCAACGAGTCCCATTTGGGTGTCAAGATCATCTATACGCTTACCTACGTTTTGTAATTGTTCTACGAAAATATCGTATGCATCACCGTAACGGAAGTTACGAATTAGCATTGTGTTGCCGTAATATGCATTAAACGTTAAGTCGTCGTACTTGAAGGAGTATTCTTGACCATCGTACGCCTTTTCAAGTGCTGATGAATTGATAGATACTGAAACGTTACCGGTAGTAATTTGATATACGTAGTTTGGTTGTTGGGTGGTTACGTTAAAGTTACCATCTGAACAAGTTACGATTATAGAATAACTACCTACTGACGTGTTATCTCTTCCATCGTTTCCGTCTCTTAAGAATTCAAAGGACACGGAGTTGCTATCAAATCCCGTAACGGCACTAACAGGTGCAAACATTGATGCGGAAATTTGAGGTGCAGTTCCATCAAAGGTTTTGGTTAGATACTTTTCGTAAATTCTAATTACAACACTCTTGGGTACTATCTTGTATTTGTAACTTTCCTTTAGTACTACTACGTAGTTTGCATCAAGTGAATTCTCTGCAATTCTTACGTCGTAACCAATGATATCGCCGTCTGCTCCATATAATACGTCAGTTGCGGTTACAACGTTGTTACCTGCGTAAATGCCAAACGTGAAATATGGAATATCTTTTTCGTTAATAAGATTTTCAAGCGTATAGTCTGCTGCGCTTATATATGCACTTTGGTTGTTAAACTCACGCTCAATAGTATGATTTGATGCGTTAGTCTTGAGTGCAACGTATACCGTACGAGGCTTAATTTCAAAGGTAATAGCCTTGCTTTCTTCAACGTTTAGTTCGTAGTTCTTGTCAGATAATTCAACTACGCTAACGGTATAAGTGCCTGCATTGGTTGCACTTGAAATGGAAAGGGTTACCCCTCTATCGTCATACAACGGATTATTGTTATCGTCAGTTGCTACACTACCATCTTGGTTGTATTGCATTTGGATATCTTGCATACTGATATAAGCAGAGAATTGGTATGCATCGCCCTTATATTCAAGGCCGTATGGAATTCCTACGTACTCGCTTGCAGTAATTGAAACAACCCTTCTTTCAACGTTAAAGAAGTATTCTTCCATAAGTTCAATAGAGTAGTTGTTAGAATTGATGGAAACACCTACTCTATATGCACCGAAATTCTTGCTTGCACCTTCAAAGTTAAATGAGATGAGCGCACTTACGTCTTCGCCTGAATAAATTGCACTGCCCTCTTCTCTGCCTTCGTATAGTTCATAGTTAGCAATAGATGGAATTTTTCCATCGTATGCCTTGGTTAGGTCTTCTTGAGCAATACGAGCATAAACTGCCTTTCTTGAGATGCTAAACTTGTTTGAAGTAAATCTTACGTCGTAATTATCATTGTTTAACGTTCCAAGAAGAATGGTGTATTCACCATAATTTTCGCCTGCAACTCTTGTTAAAGCACCACTTAATTCATCAATAGTGCCGTTGCTAAGTTCAATTAGACCTGAGGCAGGATTTCCTTCAATTCCACTTACACTATAACCGATAAGTGGGTCAACTTCTCCGTATACCTTTGAAGTTGCAAGTGCTACTACGCTTAATGGACGTTTTGTGATTTCAACGTATCCGTTTACGTAGATTACGTCGTAATTATCTTTACCATCGCCCGTCTTATCTATGGTACAAGGCAAGGTGTAAGTGCCTACGCCTGTATCCTTTTGTACGTCGTCACCAAATACTACGGTACCAATGGTTTGAACGTTATCACCACTTGCAAATGCGTTAGATTCCATCGTACAAGCAGGGTCGGAGAAGAACTTAACTTCAGGTGCTACGAATTCTTCGCCATAAACTTTTAAGATACTATCCGTCTTAACGTAAATCTTGCGTGGAACGATGGTTACTACTGCACCGTTTTCAACAAAGTTGATTTCATAGTTAGGATTATAAACTTGTAAACTACCTATGGTTACTACGTAATCGCCTACGTCTTTCTTGGAATAGTTTTCTCTTGAAAGACTACCTTGTAGTTGCTCACCATTGTAAATACCACTGTCCGTTTCGCCTTCTACTTGGGCAGTTTCATAAGGTATTACGGGAATAACGTCTGCACCATATACGTATGATACAGAAGTAGGCATTACCTTTACTTTACGAGCAGTAACATTTAGAACTGCGCTATCGTAGAAGATTTCGTAGTTGGGAGAGGTGAATTGATTTTCAATATGAATGGTGTATCTACCCTTTGGTGAACTTTCGTTCAACTCAACTACTTCATCAAGTTCATTTCTATAAATAACGTTGAATACGTTTATTCCTTCCATAACTACGTTGCCAAGACCGTCAACTAAGGTTACGAGAGTACCATAGGTGGTTTCGTAATTAGGATTGAACTCGGGAGTATTAAAGCCGTCGGCATATTGGAATAATGAAAGTGGAGCATTTGATGCTGAGTTGCGGCTTTCACCTAAGATAAGTTCAACTATGGGATTTGAAGTACCGTATATCTTACTTTGATCTTTTACGTCAACGTAAATAACTTTCTTGTTGATAGTAATGGTCTTAGATGCATCTTCGTAAGCGTTGTGAATTTCATCACCTGCATAACTTACTACTACAACGTACTTACCTACGAGCGTTGGGAAAGTTAGATAACTTTCGCCCTCTACTCTTCTTTGAGTAAACCAAATTTCTTCAGGTATATACTCTACAACGTAGTCGTTTTTGTCAAAGTTAAATTCTCTTTCTCCTTGTGAGTATGAAGTATAGCCCTTAAGTTCTATTGATGGTGCTACTGCTTGTCCGTAAGTGAATACATATACGTTTCCTTCACTATACTCTGTTTCAACGTCCCTTCTATCACGCATATAGATATTGAAACTTGTAGTGCAGTCTGAATATCTTACGTAAATGCGTTGAACTTTACTAAATCCACTAAATTCTGAGTTGTCAAAACGAGAATTGTCAATGTTGAATAGCGCAGTTTGACTATTGATAGAAGCAGTACTTAAGTATTCAACGGCAGTAGTACCATTGTCATAGTAGAGCATAATGGAGCCTTCTACTTGGTTGAATGCCTCAAGTTCAACGTAATATTGCTTAGGAATATCGTTGATTTCAATCTTAACAAGGCTCTTTTCAACAACGTCAAATTGAACGGTTAAAGTAACGGGTGCATCTTCGTTTCCATAGAGATAGGAAATAGTTACGTTACGCTTGCCTACCGTCGCATCGTTAACGTCGTAACCACCAACGTTTGATTCACTGCGATTAATGTATTTAGCATCCATTGGGATTTGTGATTCTGCGCCATCACTAAACTTGAGTTTTAGTGATAGAAGTGAAAGGTCAATGGGTGCGCCTTGGATAACCTTTAACGTTTCTCCATCGTTGAGAAGTTCAAGTGATTCTAAACGTCTTTCCCTTACGTTTACTTTAACGGTTACGTATAGGTCGGGATTACCACCATAAACGAGTCTTACGTCTTGAACACCGGTTTGGTTTGCGTTATATCCTTCAATGGTTATAAAGTCAATGATGTCCTTGAGTTTCTTGGGCATTGGAACGGTGCTTCCTGCAGAAAGAATGTCAACGTTACGATCTGAAAGAGCATAAGGTATGCCGTTTTCACGATAACCTAATCCTATAGGATTAAACTTCGTACCAATAGTAAGTTCTACTTCAGGGATAGTCTTTAAGGTCCAAGATACGGATACGGGAGTAGAATCAATTACTTCTACTTCAAAGAAACCCGTATAGTCAACGTTATTCGTATGTGTGTAGGTGTATTCTACTTCACAAATACCCACTTGTGATACGTCTACTTGACGGAAAATAAGTCTTGATTTAGCAATTGCATCTTCAACGTTGATTGCAGTAAAAGTGCCATTGTCGTATTCTAAACTTAATGCAATACCACTATATTCGGTGGGGGCAATAGGATTGTCATCGTTACGATAATATATCTTTCTATCAGGTGCAGAAAGCATCTTGATGCCTATTACACTCTTTTCAATTACGTTAACGATGGTAGGATAGGTTCTACCTACGTCGCCTGCATAACTTGCAAGGTTGGGATAGTAAATAGTTACTTGTCTTTCCCCTACCGTCGTGTTCTTTGCATTGTAATTGAGCATATCTTGAGAAAGTTTAACGTATTCAACACCACCTTCAAAGGTTGCTAAAATTACGTAGCCTTCAAGATCAATCGGCATACCTTGAACAACGGTACCAAGGTCTGATACTTCAGTATAGCCTTCGCCATCTACCTTGAAAATTGGTCCGAGTTCCTTAAATTCGTTTTTAACGGTTACGCTAATTGCGTAATCTTCCTTAAGACCTGCATTTATTACGTATACTTTAATTTCGCCTACTTCGTTGAGTACTAAACCACTTGCTACGTCATCCGTGCGGAAAGACCAAGAATCATAGAAACCAACTTCACTCTCTTTTATTACTACGGTTGAGCCTTCACCTACGTAAGAAACTTCAAGTTCCATGCCTGCAGGAGAGAACTCTTCACCTATAACGTAAACGTTACGATAGTTTCCACCTACGGTTATTGATGCAATTTCCTTAACAACCGTTAAATATAGGTCGGTTTCAAAACCGGATTCATATTTATCGGTATAGGTAATCTTAGCAAGTTTTAAGCCCATCGTAGTGTTATCAAAACTTACCATATTAGCATCAAGTTGAACGTTTTCAACGACAAGACCATTGTTGTAGGTAATGGTCATTAGTACGTCTGAAGTGTCTGCTACACCACCTAAGAATGCTACTACGTTGTTTGCATTACGTAGTTCAATTTCCGTTACTCTTAATGCTTGAACTATAAATTTATAGTCAAGGTCAACGCCGGTACGATAGGTTATATACCAATTTTGTTCGCCCGCAGTTGCATACTCGGTTAAGGTTACGTTGTTATCCCAAGCAATCATATTGCTATTAAGGTTAAACTCTTCGCCCTTTTCGCCATTG
>JAZQVF010000063.1:0-3026 GCA_045631675.1 Candidatus Stercoripulliclostridium sp. | reverse complement strand
AAGGTTGGTGCCTTTGGGTAGAAGTTTGCTTTCAAGTTCGTTGTTGAAGGCGTTTATTCTTGACTCGTCCATTTCTCCTTCTGCGTCAAGATATTTGTATACGATTTCCCCAACGATAGGTTCAAAGTATTTAAGAATTTGTTCGTGTACGTCTTTACCTTCAAGAACTTGGTTACGCTCTGCGTAAACGAGTTGACGTTGTTTGTTCATAACGTCGTCGTACTCAAGAACGCGTTTACGGATGGCATAGTTGTTTTCTTCACAACGTTTTTGTGCCGTTTCAATAAGTTTTGAGAGCATGCCCATTTGAATATTGCCACCACCGAGTTCAACGGCCATCTTTAATTTATCGCCACCGAACAACCTTGCAATATCGTCTTCACAAGAGAGATAGAAACAACTGCTACCTTTATCTCCTTGACGACCACTACGACCACGTAACTGATTGTCAATACGACGCGCCTCGTGTCTTTCAGTACCAATAACCCTTAGACCGCCTTTTTCAAGAACTTCTTCTTTTTCTTTTGAAGTTTCTTCTTTTGCTATCTTAATAAGTTCGTTGTAGCGCTCGCGAGCCTTAATTTCTTCTTCATCGGTTAAAGTGTTGAAAGCCGTTGCTATTTCTATCATTTCAGGCTTAAAGCCCTCTCTTTTCATTTGTGAGCGAGCGATAAATTCGGGATTACCACCAAGAAGTATGTCCGTACCACGGCCAGCCATATTCGTTGCGATGGTAACTGCGTTAAGTCTACCTGCTTGAGCAATAACTTCTGCTTCTTCTGCGTGTAGTTTTGCGTTCAAAACGTTATGTTTTACGCCTATTTTTCTTAGTTTTGCGCTAAGTTCTTCCGATGCTTGAACGGAAGTAGTACCAACGAGTACGGGTTGACCGTATTCGTAACACTCTTTGATATCTTCAATAACCGCCTCAATTTTATCTTCACGCTTAGCGTAAACCTTGTCAGCCTCATCGTTTCTTACTACGGGGCGGTTGGAAGGAATTGGTACTACGTCAAGGTTGTATATACCCCTAAATTCTGCTTCTTCAGTAACTGCAGTACCGGTCATACCTGAAAGTTTAGAGTACATACGGAAGTAGTTTTGGAAGGTTATAGTTGCAATGGTAACGCTTTCGCGCCTTACGCGTACGTTTTCCTTTGCCTCAATTGCTTGGTGTAAACCTTCAGAGTAGCGTCTACCCACCATTTTACGACCGGTAAACTCGTCAACTATAACGATTTCTCCGTTTTCAACGATATAGTCTTTGTTTACGTGCATTAGATAGTTTGCACGAAGTGCAGTGTTGATACGAGTACCGAGTTGAGCGGAATCTGCCTCGGAAAGAGCTCTCATATTGAAATATTTCTCCGCCTTTTCCAAGCCTTCTTCGGAAAGATATGCGTGGTTACCCTTTTCATCAAGTTTATAATCACCGTCGTCTTCATCTTCACTCGTGCAAGGGCGTAAGCGCTTTACGAATCTATCAACGTTAACGTACTCTTCGCTCGTTTTACCTGCAGAGCCTGAAATAATTAGTGGGGTACGTGCTTCGTCTATAAGAATGGAGTCAACTTCGTCCACGATAGCGAAGTGATGTCCACGTTGAACGACGTTTTCAAGATGAACTTCCATATTATCACGAAGATAATCAAAGCCAATTTCAGAGTTAGTTGCGTAAGTTACGTCTGCATCATATGCTTTTTTACGCTCTTCCTTGCTCATTTCACGGTATATACAACCTACGGTAAGGCCAAGGAATTTAAACACTTTACCCATCCATTCAGCGTCACGCTTTGCAAGGTATTCGTTAACGGTAACGATATGTACGCCCTTGCCCGCGAGCGCATTAAGGTATGCAGGGAGCGTTGCAACGAGAGTTTTACCTTCACCGGTTTGCATTTCTGCAATTCTGCCTTGATGCAAAACGATACCACCAATGAGTTGAACGTGATAGTGGCGCATATTAAGTACGCGTTTACCTGCTTCACGAACGGTAGCGAATGCTTCAGGAAGGATATCGTCCAAAGTTTCGCCCTTTTGTAGTCTATTTTTAAACTCAACGGTCTTAGCCTTGAGTTCTTCATCGGTTAGTTGTTCAAAGGAAGGCTCTAAGTCCTCAATTTTATTTGCAATAACGTCAATCTTCTTAACTTGACGTGCCTTTTCGCTTTTGAATAAGAAATCCATTAAACCCATATTTCTTACCTCGCAATTTTATTTCAAATGCTATTATAACACACGCAAGCGCGCTTGCGCAATAATTATTTTAGGGAAAAGGAATGATAAGTGTTGATAAGGCGAGAAAATTAGAAGAGAAAACGGGTGAAAAGAAAGAAGAACACGCGTTAATGTTCTATATTGGTGTTTCTAAAACAGGCATCGCGAAAGAATGTTAAAAGAAAAGGGCTTACTATGAGCCCTTTTGAACGTTTGCCTTTAACGTTTTACAACTTGAGATTAAAAGCCTTCTTATCCTTCCACAAAGATTTCTTTTCTCCTTGTACAACGTTTCCTCTATGATTTTTGTGTTGAAAAGTAATTGTAACCAACCTTCAGTTTCGTTACATTCTTTAAGTGCAATTTCAAACTTAGCAACCATGTCTAATTTACTTTGACCATAGTTGGCTTCTCTAACGTTTGCATAAACACTGCTTGAACTTTTGCGAATTTGAAAAATTGTATTTGATGGCATAGGTATACTTTGACAAATAACCTCAATATCTGTTGCAAGTTTTTCTGAATATATAAGTAATTGATTTTTTGACATATATCCGACCTCTCTTACAACACAATAACACAAAAGTATAGAAAAATCAATGCTAATTATTAAAACTTGCTAAACCACCTTGTTACATCAACGACTATGTCGTTGTATATCATCATTTTCAAGGAAAATGTATATCATCAAGGCTTGCCCTTGTATATCATCATTGCGTAAGTTTTATGCACCTTCGGTGATGATATACAGCTTTCAGCTGGTGATATGCACACTCCGTGTGATGATATACCATCGCTTACGCAATGGA
>JAZQVF010000062.1:0-13294 GCA_045631675.1 Candidatus Stercoripulliclostridium sp. | reverse complement strand
GTCGTCGCGGTGCATACCGTGTCCGCTTGCAAATATTAAGGCCTCAATTATATTCAACGGCATCGTTTAATACGTCCTCCTGAATGTTAAATGTATCGGTTAAAGGTGTTGATTCAACAAATATTTCTGCTTCGGCATTTTCTTGTTGAATGGTTGCTACTTGTTGTTTACAAAGTTCTAATATTGCAAGGAAGGTGTTGATAATTTCAAGTTTACTGAAATCGGGGTCAAACAACTCAATTAGCCTTAATTTCCTATAAACTCTTAATGCTTCAACGACGTCTATTACCCTATCTGCAACTGTAAATCGTTCATTAGGAATGGTTTTTTCGGTATGTTTATCCTCTTCAAACTCCGCCCTTTCCAACATTCTTGAGAAGGCATCTATCATTTTTTGAAGAGAGAATTCTTTTATTACTAATTTGTAATCGTTCTCTCCAAAATGTGGTTCTCTATAGAATCTATTTAGAATTTCATATTCTTGCAATTTTTCAGCAGCGTTTCTGTATGCAGCGTACTCTTCTGCTCTTCTAAAGAATAATTCTTCATCGGAAATTATATCTTCAAGGTCGGTGTCAACAAAGTCAAGTTTAGGAAGAAGTGAGTTAGCTTTTAATTCAATCAAAGTAGCCGCTAAGACCAAGAAATCCGCTATATCGTCGTAATCTCGCTCTTCAGACGTAATTTGAACGACGTAATCAAGATATTTTTGAGTAATATCGGAAATAAAGATATCCCTTATCGCAACTCTATCTTGTTTACAAATATCAAGTAATTTATCAAGTGCAACGTCTTCTTCATACAAATGATAACTCAAATTCATAAATGAAAGTTTTGAGTTATTTTCATCTTTTTCCAACAAGGCGAAATCTTGTTCGTTTAATTCAGTTGTAGTAATAATTTCGTCTTGCATCGTTATTGTAAGAATGTTATCAGTGATTGTAGTGTTATTTTATCCATAAGTTGAGAAATAAGGTTTCCGAACAAACTAAAAATATTTAACCATTCAACATTTAGTAAGTTACCAATATTTCCAATTAAGATAAGTCCGATTAGCACGAAACTACCATATTTAACCATAAAACGTTGGTAGCCGTTGCCCGGGCGAAGGAAGGAGTTAATAATATTAAAGCCATCTAATGGATAAATGGGTAATAAGTTAAAGAATGCAAGTAGGAAGTTTATTCTGATGCCAAGAACCAATAAGGAATAAACAAAGTTTAAAAGAACGTTTACTATGGCATTGCTACCGTCTATATACATTAATCTAATGATAACCGGGTAGAGCAAAAAGTAAAGTAAAAGCCCAAATCCTGCAAGAATTAGATTTGCAGAAATACCTGCAATAGAAACGGTAAAAATACCCCTTTTACGATTTGTAAAATTAGAAGTATTGATTGGCACGGGTTTTGCCCATCCAAAACCAACCAAAAGCATCATAGCAACACCAATTGGATCTAAGTGTGCTGCTGGGTTTAAGGTAAGCCTACCCCTATCTTTAGCAGTAAAGTCGCCGTTCAATTTAGCAACGTAACCGTGCGCAACTTCGTGTATAACAATAGAAAAAGTTGCCACTAAAATAAACGAGAGTGCTACTATTAATTTATCTGCGATACTGCCTTCAGCACGCAAAAGATTGAAAATAAACATTGGTACCTTCTTGTATGGTTGTGGCACAATTATATAATAAAAAACGCGTGCGTGTCAATACGCTTGCGCATAATAAGTATATAAAAATTAGGCGCATACACGTGTATGCGCCCGCATTTTACTAAAATTATACCCTAAGGGTCCAATGCTCTATTATTTTTCTAATTGAGTCAATATAACTTAAGCCTTCAATTTCAGTTAAAGAAATTAGATTAACTTCTTCTATTATTTGTTTCGTTTGTTTGTCTATGACGAGAATTTTTCCAATGATATCCCCCTGTTTTATGGGTGCTTTAAGATTGTCGTTTATCTCAACGTCTAATTCATAATTCGGCGCTGCCCCTTTCTTTGAAAGAATGGAAACCGACTTGCTCGGTGCGACTTTGATATCGTTAGTTTTTGCTCTTTTTATCGTTGCATCTACAGGAATGGGTTTGTCTTTTTCAAGTATCTTTACGTTTTTAAAGTTGTGGAATGCATAGTTGAACAAGTCGGTAATTTCCTTGTTTCTATCTTTGCTTGTTTGAGCCCCCATAACCGTCGCAATTACTCTCGTATCTTCCCTTTTTGCTGTTGCTGAAAGGCAATACATTGCTTCTGAAGTAAAACCCGTTTTACCACCATCGCATCCGGGGTAGAACTTAACTAATTTATTCGTATTATTAAATTCGGTTATACGGCCATCGGGATGGTTGAAATTTTCCAAGAAAATAGATGAATATTTATAATATTCTTCGTGTTTTAGTAGGTTTTTCATCATTTTAGAAACGTCTCTTGCTGTACTAAATTGACCATCTTCAGGGAGTCCTGTAACGTTCACAAAGTTTGTGTTATTCATTTCGTAAGTTTTTGCTTTTTTGTTCATTAAATCAACAAAAGCATCTGCGCTTCCACTAATTCTTTCTGCCATTGCTACGCAAGCATCGTTTGCAGAAACCACTATAATACCTTTAACTAAGTCAGAGACCGTGTATTCAAGGCCAGTATCTAAGAACATTTGAGAGCCACCCATGCCTGATGCGTTTTCGCTAATAATTATTTTCTCATCAAAAGACAAATTACCACTTTCAATTTCTTCAAAAATTAAGTTTAGCGTCATTATTTTAACCATACTTGCAATGGGATATTTTTGATCGGCATTGCGCTCAAATAAAGTTGTTCCTGAGTCAAAATCTACTACGTAAGCAGATCTTGAGTTATAGTCGTTAAGATTTTTTATTTCTTTAGAAGCAAAATTAGTATTACTTTCTTTTGCGAAAGCACATGTAAATGGTATTAAACACGTTAATAAACATAGTGCGATCAAACAAGATAAAATCACAATTTTTTTCATTTTCTCACCTCTTTTCAAGTATGTAAAAAGGTGTTAAAACTATACGTATTTAGTTGATTTTACACGAAAATTATCAGAATTAAATAGAATATTATCCAATACGCAAAGGCAAGTAAAGAGTAAATGATCCATATAGGAGTAATAGTTTTTTTAATTGATTTCAAGTGAAATCCCAAGTTGATTATAGACTTTTTATTGCAATCAAAATTTAAAAGTTTATAAATTTTTCTTAGTGCGCAAACCTGTCCTATAAAAATGATTATTATCGTAGGCAAAAGGTATAGTAGTAGATAGAGAAAACCACTTAACGGGTGCACGGCAACGGCTTTAAACGCGTTGAAAAATACTATGTAACTACTAATACAAATTCCACCGTAGCCAAAAATCCAAAATGAAAAATAATGAGTAGACGAAAGGTATAATAACAAATATAAAGAAGACGTCCAAAGCAATAATTTTAAAAAATGTGGTATAGGTGAAGCATTGCCTGATACAATAACGAAAACAAAGTTTTTCGTACTATCTATCGTTGAAAAATCTTTGCTAAGTGCAATCAATAAGCCGGCAAAAAGACAAGCAGTAGATATGTAAAAATGGGTTTTTGATTCAAGAATTTCTCGCTTTATAACCAAAAAACAATCTTTTATGTACGTGGCGAATTTAGAAAACATAATAGATTTTATGTCTAAATTTCGCCTTTATGATTAACTTAGCCAATCGGAGTATACAGCATATCCTAATTTTGAGTCGTTCAAAAGCACGTGTGTAACGGCTCCTATTAATTTCCCATCCTGAATGATGGGAGAGCCACTCATTCCTTGTACTATACCACCCGTTTTTTCAATTAAATCCTTGTCTGTGATTCTTATAATCATACTTTTCGTTTTGGGCTCGTCTTGCTGTATGCATTTTACAATCTCTATGTCGTATTTTTGGGGAGTATGGCCATCAATTGTGCTATAAATGTAGGCTTTTCCGGGCTTGGCGTCAATTTTTGAGCCTTTTTTGACGAGTGTGAGATGGTTATATTTGTTTAAATTTTCAAGTTTTCCATATACACCAAATTCGCAATTTTTTGAAACCTTGCCGATGGGCGCGACGTTTCTATTAATTACGCCTTTTAAAGCGCCAGCTTCGCCATTTTCACCCTTGTAAACACCTATTACGTCGGCTTCAAATAAACTTCCCTTTTGATAATAGGTATAATTAATCTCTTTTTCATCTGATATTTTATGCCCTAAGGCGCAAAAATTACCTAATTTATCAATATAGGTGACCGTGCCAATACCACTAATTTCATTTCTAACTATTAAGCCAAGTTTTGGTGAGTTAGCAAGAGGGTCGTGTATGCTTCTTGATAGTAAATCAAGTGAATTATTGTTACGCAATATTGTAATTTTTAATAGTTTTTCTTCCTTTCCTATAGCATCTTGAAATTCTTGAGGAGTATTTACTTTTACTCCATCAATATGTGTAATTAAATCGCCTATCATAATTCCACTATCTTTTGCCGGTAGAAAATTACCGTTTGCAGTAATTATGGTTTTGTAGTCCTCAACTATTAGTCCGTCTGAGTAAAGACTTAAACCTATAGGAAGGCCTCCAACGTATACGCTTTCTTCTTCTGCGCTTGCGTATGAGGGTGCGTTTTGAATGCAAAAAGATAAAGCAAATAGCGTAATTAATAGCGTTAATAACGCAGTAAACTTTTTTAAGTTTTTTAGTGTCATAAAAGTTAATACCTCCCAATTATTTTGTGTGTATTGGAAGGTATTATTCAATGAAAGTATTCTAAAATATGTGAATTATTATAATAATCTAATTAAGTTATAAGACTATTTTCTATTGTTTTTATAAGTTTTTGCCCAATTTCTTAATTCTATTGCATTTTCCATGCCTACTACGCTTGAATCATCAGAGCCGGCAAGACGCATCACTTCTTTTATGGAGCCTTGCTCGTTTAAAGGCTCAACTTCCGTAAAGGTTTCCCCACCTTTTTCGTATTTGTTAATTAAATAATGATGGTCTGCCATTGAGGCAAGTTGTGGAAGATGCGTTACGGCAAGTACTTGTCTTGAGCAAGATACGTCACTTAGTTTTTGTGCAACTGTCTTTGCAATTTTACCACTAATGCCCGTGTCAATTTCATCAAATACTAACGTGTCTATACCTTCAAGCTCAGCAGTAATATTTTTAAGACCAAGCATAAATCTACTCATTTCACCGCCTGAGGCTATTTTTGAAAGTGGCTTAAGTGGCTCGCCAAGGTTAGGTGAAATCATAAACTTTACTTCATCTGCACCCCTATCGTCTAATTTTGCCAATATTTCTTCATCAAAGTTAGGGAAAGATATTTCTGCTTCAAAATTCATATTTTTCATACCAAGTTCTTTTAAGTTTGAAATAATTGCTTGATTAAACAACTTGGAAGTAGAAACTCTTTCATTATGAAGTTTTTTTGCAAGAGATATGGTATTTTTAGCTTCAAAATCTATTATAGCGTTCAGTTCTTCAATTCTTTCTTCAGCGTTTTTCAAGAATTCAAGTTGCGAAGTCGTTTTTTTGACAAAATCTTCAAGTCCTTCAATTTCTCCGTAGCGCTTTTTAATTTTTCTTATGTCGTTTATGCGCTCTTCAATTTTGTCTAATTCTCTTGGATCGTATTGTAATTCTTCAATTTGTGAAGATATTTCATCGGCAATATCAGAGAGTTCAATTTTAATAGATTCCAGTCTATCTACGATATTTTCATATTGATTATCATAGCGTAAAACGCCGTTAATTTCACGCATTGCAGATTGCGTAAGATTTATTGCTCCAAATCCTTCATCGCCGTCTAATGCGCCATAACAAGATGAAAGCGCGCTTGCAATACGCTCTGAGTTTTGGAATTTAGTTCTTTTGACAATCAACTCTTCTTCCTCGCCTACTTGAGGATTTACACGTTCAATTTCAGCAAGTTGATACTCAAGCATATCAATCTTTCTTGCACGCGCTTCTTGAGACTCAAAGTTGTCCAACTCTAACTTTGCCTCTTTATAGGCGTTGAAATGACAATTATAGTCAAATAAGATTTTTTCAATACCTTTTGAGTAATTGTCTAATATTCCAATATGGTTTGCTTCATTTAGTAATGCTTGATTTTCGTGCTGTGAGTGTATATCTACGAGATTTGCTACTAATTTTTTAAGTTGGGCAAGCGTTACTGCCCTGCCGTTAACTCTACAATCACTTCTACCGCCTTCATTCATCGTTCTTCTTACGATAAGTGATTCAGCTCTTTCAATGCCATATTCTTCAAGTATGGAAATTACTTTTGCATTATCTCTATCGTCAAAAACGGCTTCTACGACGGCGCTTTGTTGACCATGTCTAATTAAAGATTTATCTGCTCTATCGCCAAGCACGAAGTTGAGCGAGTCAATAATAATTGACTTACCCGCGCCTGTTTCACCACTCAATACGTTTAATCCTTCGGAAAATTCAAGGAAATGCTCGCGTATAAGCGCTATGTTTTTAATATATAGTGAATTAATCATTTTAATTTAAGAAATCTTTTAGTTGTCTAACAATTCTTAAAACTTCAGTTTTGGTTTTAACTAAGATAAAAATGGTATCGTCTCCTGCAATGGTACCCATAATTTCAGGGTTATCCAAGTGGTCAATGAGCATTGCTGCGCTATTTGCTGCACCACTAAGCGTTTTAATAACGATAAAGTTTTCGGTTGAATCAATATTTAATACGGATTGATGAAAGAGACCTCTTAAACGCTGTAATCTTGGGTCAAGGGGCTTAACGTATCTTGATTTTTGTCCGTTACCTGAAATTTTTACCAAACCAAGTTCTTGAATATCTCTTGAAACGGTTGCTTGGGTTACTTTATATCCTTCACTTAGTAATATGTCGGTTAACTCTTGTTGAGTTTCAATATCTTTTTCTTCAATAAGTCTAATTAATCTGTTTTGTCTTTCTTGTCTTGACATTCTACACCTCAATTGAACTCCAATAACGCATTTTTCCAAGGAGTTTTTCATAGAAATTGAAAGATTTACGACGTACGAATGATACGTATAAATCAGAATCTACAACTTCAACACTATCGTTGAGTGTGATATTATTTATATGCTCACCGTCAATATTCACAGATGCTTTTGTTTTTCCGTCGGTAATTTTAACTTTAACCGTACTTGTATTTGAAACTATCATCGGACGTGAATGTAGGCTATGAGCGCATACTGGGGTGATTAAGAAACAGTTTACGTCGGGGGCAACAATCGGTCCACCTGCGGACAAACTATAAGCGGTTGAGCCTGTGGGAGTTGCTACGATAATACCATCGGAAGTATATTTATCAACCATAGTATCGTTTACGGTAATCTCTGCTCTTAAAACCTTTGCACATTGAGCTTCGCAAACAACGACTTCGTTCAATGCGTAAAATTCCTCTTCACTATTTGAAATCTTTACTCTAAGGAATTTACGATTGTCTAAAATGTAATCCTTGTTTACTACGTCGGTAATGATTTTATCAAGTTCGTTTTTGTTAATTTCCGACAAAAAGCCTTTTGTGCCGACGTTAACGGCATATATTGGTGTTTTGTATTTTGCGCATTCCTTTGCTATACGCAAAATTGTTCCGTCTCCACCAAGTACGACGACGAACTCACTATTTTTAGCGAGTTCAGTGTTTGTAAGGAAATTGGGAGTATGTCTACCGAAATCAACGCCTGAAAGCTCCTCTGAGACGAAGGGTTCAAGTCCGTTGTCAGCGAGCAAGTTAAAAACAGCCTTTGTAATTACGGCATCATTATCCCTTGTTAAATTTGAATAAAGTCCTATTTTCATAGGACTAACATACACCAATTATTAATTTTATAGAAGAGTTTTTATAAATTATGCAAAAATAAAAAAGAAAGTTACGATATAAAAGGTTATTTATGCAAATAAATAAGATATTCTTTGTTTTTATTTTCAAAAGGGTGGGGAGCGTCAATAACACCTTTTGACTTTAAACCGAGAGCCGTCGCGAAGTCTACAATTTTCTTTATAGCCCCATCGGTTGCCTTTTGGTTTTTAACGATGCCCGTTTTAGTTAGCATGGATTTTCCCACTTCAAATTGTGGTTTTATGAGTGCTATAATTAGTGAATTTTGGTCTAAAAATTGTACCATTGCGGGAAGTATCATCGTAAGAGAAATGAACGAAACGTCTATGGTAACAAGGTCGGCTTTTACACCGATGTCCTCAAAAGAAAGATACCTTGCATTCAATTTATCTTTTACTATAACCCTATCGTTTTCTACCATTTCTTCAGGCAACGCGCATTCAGCTATATGAACAGCATAAACCTTGTTTGCGCCCCCTCTAAGCAACACGTCGGTAAATCCACCGTTTGACGCCCCTATGTCTATGCAAACCTTATTTGTAACGTCAATTTTAAAGTGTTGAAGTGCTTTTTGTAATTTTAGTCCACCAAGTGAAGCAAAATCTTCCCTATTATCAACGTCAAGTTTCTCAAGACCAGTAACTTCCATAGAAGCCTTTGTTACGATAACGCCGTTGACGATAACCTTACCAAGTTTGATAAGGTTTTGCGCGTGAGTGCGTGAGCGTGCAAGGCCAATTTCAGTTAAATATAAATCAATTCTCATGGTTTTTCTTCTTGGAGAATATAGAAAGCGCACGCGCAACGAATAAAAGTATCTCTTTGCTATTTTTCATAGCGATAGTTTTGAAGAATGATTTACCACCAACGGTTATTGCTCCTACGATACTTGAAAGTGCTATGCTAATCCAATAATTTAGAGTGGAATTATCTATAACGAGTTTAGCAACGATAGCGACGGTACAAGCACCGCTTATAATGCCACAAATATCGCCTATTACGTCGCAACATATATTAGAGACCTTTTCAGCGTTTTTAACGAGAGAAATTGCCTTTTTACTACCTGGAACTTTTCTTGAAGCCATTGCAAGTAACGGTGCAAGGTCGCACGACGTTGCGGCAATACCAATTGCATCACAAACGATACTAATTGCAATTAGTAATACAAGCAATAAAATAGTTATACTAACGTGGGCATAAGAAGATGTTAACTCGGAAATAAACGAGAAAAATAAACCCAAAACAAGGGTAACAATGGTTATTTTAATAGTCCAAAGTGTTGCACCGGAAATTTTATTTTTAGGCTCTACCTTTTTTTCTTTTTTTGTTTTACAAGAATTCAAATGTTCAACGTCGTTTTGCGGTGAACTTTCCTGAGAAACGTCTATATCCTTTTTCATAATTTTCCTAAATTTTTTTAAATTAAGAGATGGTTCTTAAAATGGTGGTAATAAACCGAGTAAACCTTGCGCCATTAGGTTCGGTAGGATTTCCCTACGAGGTACCCATCGTCGCCGTCTGGGCAGTTTCCTTTTAAATCTCGTAGTACGGGATCACTCCACGTACAACCGAATCGCCACTTAGTACACACTATAATCCTCGGCTTAAAACAGTCTAGAAAATTTCTTTAACAGATTTGATACAACCTATCCTCTTTTGCAGTTACGGTTTCATAGGCAAAGATTAAAAGAGTTCGCGTACCCTATTAATCCGGCTCCCTAATTCTCGCGCAACCACTCAAGGCAAGCTACTCTGCACACAGCTATTTATTACCGCATTGCAGGTTTAACCCTATTCAGTAAAGGAGTGCCGAAGGCTTACCTCCACCGATATAGGTCTCCATGGTAACAGGGTCGGCTCCGATATGCCGTTATCAGACGCCCTGAAACCTTAACTCCCAGCATCCACCCAAGTTTGGGCAACTCAAGCGAACACAAGAAACTTCATCGATATGCTCTTTGACGGTATTTTAACCCCGCCCTCAATTATATCGCACCTGACTAGAATACTGCACCACCATATTAAGTTGTTAATATTTTATCACATATATAAAAAATATGCAACAAATCAATTAAAATGCAGTTTTACTCCAAATCGCCGTCAAGATTAATTCTTGAAAGGTCTTGGTTTAGAAGTTCAAGTTTACCTTTACATTCTTTAATTTGTTCAACGAGTTGATTGCCGAGTTTAATTGCTTCACTATAAAGAGATAGACTATCGTCAATGGATAGACTTTCGCTTTCTAACGTTGTTATGATTTGTTCAAGTTTTTCAATGTCTTTTTCAAATCCCATAATAAACCTTTATTTTATAATTTCTTTAATTTCTACGTTTAATTTTCCGTCTACTGCAGTAAGAGTTAAGTTTTCCCCTATTTTTAACTCATTTATAGAATCTACTGAGGAACCATTCTTTTCCGCCTTCATAAAGCCTCTTTTTAATATATTTAAGGGGTTGAGTGCATCAAGTTTATTTATGTTAGTAATAACTTTAATTTCCTCGTTCACTATTTTAGCATTAACTAATTTTTCTACTTCGTGTAGTTTGCTTTCAACCTTAGATTCAATGTTTTGCAGTTTGTTGCCAATTACGTAAGTAGCGCGTCTTGATAATTCAGTAGATAACAATTGTTGCGACTTAATTTTATTCTCTATTTTTCTACCTGCGATGGAAATGTCTGTCACTACGTCGTTAATTAGTTGTTTTGTGTCAAAAGCAATCATTTCAGCGGCCGCAGTTGGAGTTAAAGCACGCTTATCTGCTGCATAATCTGCAAGAGTAAAGTCCGTTTCATGTCCTACGGCACTTATAACGAAGGTGTCCATATTATAAAGTGCCCTACAGACGGCTTCGGAATTAAAGGGCATTAAATCTTCAAATGATCCACCACCTCTTGCAAGAATAACGGTATCAAAACCACCCCTATCTGCAAGTTGTAACCCTTTGACTATATCGCTTTCAGCAGACTTTCCTTGAACAGAAACGTCAACTATGCAAATATTAATCAGTTGGTTATATTTTCTAATCGTTGAATAAATGTCGTGAACCACTGCGCCGTTTATAGAGGTTACTAAACAAACGTTTTTGGAAAATTTAGGTTGTGGAGTTTTGTGTCCCTCGTTAAAAATACCTTCTTCAAGAAGTTTTTTCTTTAATTCTTCAAGTTCAAGATGTAGTTTACCTTTGCCAAAAGGCTCAATTCTTCTTGCAATAAAAGAAAGTTTACCCGTCTTTTCATAATAAGTAGGCGTGCCAAACATAAGCACTTGCTCACCATTTTCAGGAAAATAGGTTTTATCAACGGCAAAACAAACGGCCCCTATTTGAGCATCTTCATCTTTTAGGGTACAATAAAGGTTGCCCCTATGAATTGAGCAACCACTAACTTCACCTAACACGTACATATTATGCAAAAGTTCTTCAGCATCAACGATACGATTAAGGTAATAATTTAATTCTCTAACGGTTATATAATTTCTATCCGCCATTATTTATTGGTAAGTGACTTATAAACTGAACTTAGAATACCGTTTACGAAGGAATAACTTTTTTCGGTTGAGTATAATTTAACGAGTTCAACTGCTTCTGCAATAGAAGTGCCGAGTGGTATATCGGGCATATATTTCATTTCGTATATCGCAAGAAGAAGTGCGGCAAGGTCAAGTTTATAAACTCTTTCAACGTCAAAACCTCTTGCATATTCTGCAACTATTTCTTTAAGTTCTTCATACTTGGAAATAACACCTTTATAGACAGTAGTGATATAATCAACTTCAGACATAGGTAGATCGCTTGAAGTCATAATTGCAAGGGTCTTGCTATTTTCTACACCTAAAAAAAGGTATTCGTATATTAATTTATAAACGCTATCTCTTGATTTTTTTCTTAGTTGTACCATAGTTAGTTAAATGTTTACGTTTGCTACGTTTACGTTAATTCTTTTAACGTTGAATTTAGTTGCAGACTCAACGTCGTTTTTGATTGTTGCTTGCAATTCACAAACTACTTCCGGAATGCTTACGCCATAATTTACGTTGATTACCATATCAATACTTACCAAGCCGTTTTCATCAATATAAACGTGGCAATTGGTATTTTTTAGTGAGTTAAAGCCAAGACGGTTTTTAACTACACCGTCTTCTTTAGTAACTCCTTGCACTTTCTTAAGTGCTTCATTTGCAATGGATGCAACGATTGAAGTATATCTGCTTATTGCTTGAGGTTTTAATTCTTCCATATTGGTATGATAACACAATATTTAATTATTTGCAATAATTATATGATAAATACAACCAATTAAAAAGAGCCGAATTCCGGCTCTTTAGGTTTATACGTAAGGAATAATAACCACGTCAGGTGCAGTAAATGAAGTTTCGGTTTCAACTATATTTAAAATTTGTGCAGCCTCCTCAAGGGATAATTCTTCATCCATAACAACGATATTAACGTTATCCGTTGACATAGTTACGATGCAGTCACCAAATCCTTTTGCTTTAATTAGACCTTCAATAACCAATTCCTTTTCCATAGATTGAGTAATGCTCAATTTTTGGTTTTCAGCATCTTTAACGGCAGTTTCCGTTGACGTAGCAGAGGCTATAATTTCATCAAGGTATGCAATTTCTTGGTCCCTTGTAGATTCCCTATCAGTTCTATAAGTTTCAAAGAACGTGGGAGTAACTGCGTTCTGGTCTACGTCTTGAGGCGTATCGTTAGTTTTAACGTTCAAAAAGTAATTGAGGCAACCAGTTCCGATCAAAAGTGCCACCATTGAAAAGACGACGATAATCTTTTTACGGTTTGCTTTAAGTGTTTCACCGAATTTTTTTAGTTTTGCATTTTGTTTCATAGATCTCTCCTTGTAAATATTTGAATTGAGTTTTGGTTTATATCTAACGCAGTTGATACTGCGTTAAGAATATTTATTCTCGCTTTTACGTCATTTGCACCGTCTGCTACAACGATAACACCTATTATTTCAGGCATCTTTTCCTGTAAAACGATAACGTTTTGATTACTAATTATAGGTGACTTTGTGCTTGTTGACGTCGTTGTTGAGTCGCTCCCATTGCTTGTAGTAGTTGAGTGTGAATTAAGGGTAGAAGCAGTAATTTGTTCTTCAGTTGAGTTAAAGGTAATCATCACGCTAACGTTACCCACTCCTTCAATTTGTGAAAGAATATTACTTAACCTTTCTTCTAATCCATCAGTAAGACTGATAGCATTATTGATTTCATCCTCAGTTGACTTAATATCGTTTTTCTCTTCAACACTAAAGTATATTAACAGCGCTATAGCAATTATGATTAAAGCAATAATAATTTCAAAATTTTTTATGGATTTTAACTTTAGCCACCATTCTTTAAGTTTTTGCATATAAATTTAACACCTTAACACAATTAGTTGAAACGGAGAAAGATTTCGA
>JAZQVF010000061.1:0-5474 GCA_045631675.1 Candidatus Stercoripulliclostridium sp. | reverse complement strand
GTTGCGGGATAATAAACCTTAAGGCCGGGTACTCTTGCAATAAGACCGGAAAGGTCTTGTGAGTGTTGTCCACCGTAACTTCTACCTACGGGTAGTCTTAAGGTTAGGGGGAGTTTTAGCGTGCCACCTGAAAGAGATTGCCATTTAGCCGTTTGGTTTATAATTTCATCTGATGCGCGCGTTAGGAAATCTGCGTATAGTAGTTCGGAAACCACTCTACCGCCACGCATAGCATATCCTACTTCTGCGCCCACTATAGCGGACTCGGAAATGGAAGTGTTAAAGAGTCTTTCCATAGGAATATCCTTTTCTAATCCGTAGAAAACGGAAGATGGGGAATTCCAACCCCTTACGTCCTCGCCGTATGCAATAAAGGTAGGGTCGTTACGGAAACCTTCCGTAATACCAAGAGCGATTGCATCGCGAATAGTAAGGTTTTTGTATTCTTTAGTAAGACTTGCCTTTTTAGTGGAATATTCGTTGTTGAAAAGGTGTTTTGAAAGTGGTCCGTCCTTTTTAACGTCAATTTCGGGGCTTATTTCTTCGTTTATTGCAAGGGAATAAGCCGTGGATAGCGTATTTTCAACGGCTATTTTAACCTTTTCTATCTCATCATTTGAAATTAAACCGTTTTCAAGTAGCCATTGGGGATAGGTCTTTAGTGGGTCTAAATCTTTCCAAAGGGCAACTTCATTTTCCTGTCTACTTGCACAGTCGCCGATGCTATGCTCGGTATGTCTATAGGTTGTTGCGCTAATGAGAGAGATGCCGTCGCCTGACAACACCCTTTTTCTATGTCTCATAACTGCATCTGCTACGGCTAATGGGTTAAGTCCGTTTACCGATTCTCCCACCATATCCTTAAAGGCAAGGGAAAGAGATGCGGAATTTATGGTTGCGCCCGTTTCTTCAGGGGTATTGCCACCACGCGCATAAAGATTATCTGAAACAAGGAATAATAAGGGCAAGCACTTGTTTTCCTTCCAAAGACCTTTGAATTGGCTCATATTAGCCATTTGCATAGCCTCGTACACTGCGCCACAACCGAGTGCGCCGTCACCAAGATTGGCAACGGTTAGAGCGTTTATGCCGTTTATGCGGTCAAATAGTGCAGAGCCAACTGCAAGGGGGGCAGAAGCACCGACTATTGCGTTATTGGGATATGCTCCAAAAGGTGTAAAATGCAAGTGCATACTGCCACCGAGTCCCTTTTGAAGTCCGGTAGTGCGTGCAAATATTTCGCTAAATGCTCCGTAGAATAGGAAAAGTATAGCCTTTTCCTTAGCGTTAGCGTTTATGCTATTTTTGATGGCACTATAGGTGGGGGTGGGGTAGTTTTCAAGAACGTTTTCAAGTTCTTCTTCAGTTGAAGCAGTAATTGCTCTAAGGCATTTTGCAATGGTTTCCCCGTGTGAGCGATGAGTGCCGAAGATAACGTCTTCCTTGCTTAGCGCAAGAGCCTCGCCGACGGCTACTGCTTCTTGACCTATTGAAAGATGAGAAGCATAAGAGAAAGAATAGCCTTCTCTGCCTGCTTTTTTGGACTCAAGTAGTATTTCTTCAAACCTTCTAATAAAGAGCATATCACGGTAAACGCCCAAAAGAGTTTCCTTTCCGTAGCGCAAAACTTCTTCTTCAAAAGTGCGTGCGTAAGCATTGCACTCAAGGGAAGCGCTCTCTATCTTTTTATATTTTAAAAGTTCGGAAGGTTTAAGTATTTTCATTGTTTTAGGTATCCTATTTGAAGTAATTGAGTACTTCTTTTGGGTAATCTATAATTTCATTAGCGCCTGCGCTAATTAGTTTTTCCTTCGTGCAGAAACCCCAAGAGCAAGCAACGAAACGTGCTTTTGCATTCGTTGCGGTTTCAAGGTCAACGAGGCTATCTCCTACGTAAATAGCGTCTTCCAAGTTTATTCCCATTCTTTCAAGGCAAATATAAACCATGTCGGGATAGGGTTTAGAAGGGTAGTAATCGGTAATACCGCAAACGGCGTCAATCTTATCACCCCAAAACGATTTAACGATTTCTTCAAGAGGGGCTTGCAGTTTGTTTGAAACGATACCCACTTTTATTCCCATTTCCTTTAGGGTGTCTATAACCTCGTTTACACCGTCGTAGGGGCGAGTGTAATCGGTAAGATGGTCTTTATAATAATCTTTGAAAATAGGGAGAGCCTCGGTAAATCTTTCTTTATTTATTTCTCCTAAGCCACGCATAACGAGAGCGTCTATTCCGTTACCTACGAAACTCAACACTTCTTCGCTACTTCTTAATGGAAGACCGAGTTTTTTAAGGGTATAGTTAAGCGCAACCTCAAGGTCGGTTAGCGTGTTTGAAAGGGTGCCGTCCATATCAAAAAGTACTGCTTTTAGCATAATTTGCTCCATTTGCCAATTGATACCACTATTTTAACAAAAAATACGCTTTTTAGCAATAGAAAGCCCCAAATTCATTTGTATCTCAAAAATTATTCACAAAACATTCAGTGAAAGCCCCCTGTAGTTTTCATATTGACAAGATATAATTTAGACACGATAAGGAACTCGTCACACAATAAAACGCTTGCCGAGACCTTACGTACTATTTATAAATTTAATTTAATTGAATTTCTCAATCCCTCCTCCACAAAAAAAACGAGAGCCAGCAAGCGGGCTCTCTATTTCTTTGTAAGGCAAATAAATAAGTTATATGCTTAACTATTCCTATAAAAATGTGAAATTAGCATTTGCAGGGGAAGTTTTTTAACGAAAAAAAGAAGCTACTTTGTAGTGAAGCTTGAGCAAAGCTCAAGTGAAGTTTTTATCTAAAGCTAAAAGTTGTGGATTTATAGAAAATGATGAAAGAGGGGAGCTTTCATTTTACTTCGTCTCACGCACAAGGAAATAATTTATAATTACCATTTTGTTTGCCGTTAAGCAAAGGTAGTTTAGATAGAAAAAGCATAGCAAAAGTAAAATAAAAGTAAATATAATTAAAGAATTGTAACATTTACTATTCTAAAAACGTTCTATCTATTAAGAAGAGTATATCTGAAGAAAGTAAAATATTATTTAATGTTGCTCATATACGTAAGAAAAGTCAAAAATTAAATAAAAAGGGGGGGGATGTGCTATGAGGGGCAGTTAAAAATATTCAATAGGACAAGAATGCTTGCAAAACTTTTGAAAAAGGAGATATAAATTATGAAATTAACTAATAAACTAAATTATTTAGCTTTTTTTGTTTTAATTTGTTTTATTATTTGCGGCAATACTGGTATAATTGCTTTTGCCAATACTTTAAATGTAGGTAATATAACAAACATGGATGTTGAGGTTCGAAAAGTGGAGATGTTTGATTATTTTGTAGACTGCATGAATCAGATATATGCCACTAACGTTAAACGAGGGAATATTAGAGCATTAGAGGATTTTGCTGGGAATAAATACACGCTTGTTGAGTGTATTCCACAAGGATACTTGATCTATAATAATAGCTCGGGTAATGTGATAGAGTATTCTGCAACAAGTTCCTCTCCTTATTTAAAAAAAAACTGGTACTATACTCTATGGCGGGCCAAGTTTTTTTGTTTATAAGAATAACAATGTTTATAATCACATTATTACTGAGCAACAGTACAGTGAAGAACAAGTTCAAATTTTAACAACAAGTTCAAATACATTGTATCAAGAATCGTGTAATAATCCCAATAATGATGTTTTAAGTTATATTAACAAAGGTGAAGTTTCTAATGTCATAAATGTAGATCAAACAGGAAAATTGGTGACAAACGCAAGCACGAGGGCTTCTTTTTCTTACGTTTCTAATTATGATTTTTTCACTAATTTAAGTGGGACGAATTTGAGTGGAGAAAGTGGCTATCGTATGGGATATGTTTCAGGCGGATATTGTGGATTTATAGGGGCAAATATTCTTTTAGCGTATTATGGTGTTCACCGAGATGCCAATTATCTTAATGGTTATAATATAATTGCTCAGGATGTCAATGGGGTATATAGAATCACGAACACTTCTTTAACGAATAGGATAATTAACATGGGTGTTAACTATTATAATTATAATTTAGGAAGTGGGACGATTGCATCTCAGATAAGCACTTATGTAGAGAAACATTTTGAGCTAAAAGGTATCAATAAGCCGTGTTATTATAAACTTGTTCCTACGGCAACTCGCGTCAAGAATTATATTGTGGCCAACATCCCAGTAGAATTATTTGCTTTGCTGCATGACCCAAGAGAAAGTGATACGTCCATACGTACGGAGTATGCAATAGTAGTATATGGGTGTTGTACAAATTCAGGCAATGCATTAAGTAGATTTGGTTTTATGACGCATTATGGCTGGGAAGGGTATACACAGGTAGCAATTAATACAACAAGTGATATCAATGGTTGGTTCGGCAGTATGATGACCTTTGAAGAAACTTGATATGGAAAGGAGGACTAATATTATATGAGAAGTAGAGCAACGCAGGGACGGAATTTTTGTTTACTGTTGGTATTATGCCCATTAATTGGTTTTCTCTATTATTCCGTGGAAAGTGTTTTCTTCGTAGGTGGAGTTCCTTCTGCAAAACGCCTTGCTGAATTTATTGCATTAAACCCCGTTTTCTTGGCTCTTTTAGTTGCCGTCGGCGTAATGCCATTAACGAGAGCTAAAAAACAAAACTTTGCTACTTTCCTTTTATATGCTTTCAAATGTCTATGTATAACGTGGATAGTATATGCGATTGGTATAATATTATCGGGGATTATTGGTGGTGCGAAGGACTATTTTGCAATTGAAACGGTGAAGATTGTCATAGCATCGAGTATCTTCGTTACACTTACAAGTGGAGCGTTATCTTATTTTCTAATGAGAGTAAATTGTCATAAAGCGCTTATAATATTGATACCGACTATATTAAGTTTAGCATTTTCGGTAGTGGACTTCGTTTTAATGTTAGAGATACAAAACTTCGTCAATTTGCTGTTGCCATATAGCGCACTCAAATTGCTAATAAACGAAAAGCAAGGTGCGTTACCATTAATTTCATGCATTATTATGCTATTAATTAGCATTAGCTTATTTGTGGTGATACCGTGTGTTAAGAAAGATACAACAAAATCACAATCGAAATATTAGCGAATGCTGAACTTATCTAACAAAAACATAGTATAAAAAAAGGAAGTCATTTGACTTCCTTTTTATTAATAATCCTTATATCATTTCACACTTGAAGACGTTACTATATCTTTCACAATTTCGCTTGCGATAACGAGTCCCATAACGCTTGGACTAAAAGCGGTTGAGCCGGGAATAAAGCGTCCGTTTTCCTTTTCGGGAAGTAGGGGTACGACGGGTTGTTCCTTAGAGTATACAACTTTTAGGTGGTTTATACCCCTTACCTTTAACTCCTTTCTAACTATTCTTGCAAGTGGACATACGCTCGTTTTGGAAATATCGGCAATCTCAAACAATTCAGGGTGCA
>JAZQVF010000060.1:0-18352 GCA_045631675.1 Candidatus Stercoripulliclostridium sp. | reverse complement strand
ATGTCAATAGGAAAAAGGAAAATGAATTCGGAATGCGATGCCTTTGAAAATGCGAAATGCGAAATGCGGAATGCGCAAGTTTGCAAAGCAAACCTGATGAGTAAAACGAAAACTCTGTTTACTCACAATACTTAGCGATAGTTACTTTGTATGGCTAAAATCTAAAGTAACTGCGAATGAATTGGCTTTGCTTCATTTCATTGCGCAAACAAGGATTTATTAAGTTTGAGTTAGTTCGTACTTAGATATACTTTAGGTAAAACGCGTTTATTTGGATGAAAGACGAAGGAAAAGAAAAAACCCGAGGGGTTGCTGTACTGACGTACTGCGCCCCGACGGGTTTTCTTATTTTTCAAAGTGTTTCGCCAAAGAAACGCGTTTTACAATAAGAAACGGTAGCCGAAGCTACCGTTCTTCTTATTATTATTTGTTTTTCTAAAATTATTCAATAATTTCAGCAACAACGCCTGAACCAACAGTTCTGCCACCTTCACGAATAGCGAAACGGAGACCTTGTTCGATAGCGATGGGGGTGATGAGGGTGATTTCCATGTCAATGTTATCACCAGGCATAACCATTTCTACACCCTTGGGAAGTTCGATTGAACCGGTAACGTCAGTAGTTCTGAAATAGAATTGGGGACGATAGCCGTTGAAGAAAGGAGTATGACGGCCACCTTCTTCCTTGGTTAGAACGTAAACTTGACCTTTGAAGTGGGTGTGGGGTTGGATTGAACCAACTTTAGCAAGAACTTGACCACGTTCGATATCTTTTCTATCAATACCACGGAGAAGTGCACCGATGTTATCGCCTGCTTGAGCATAGTCAAGGAGCTTACGGAACATTTCAACGCCGGTAACGGTGGTTTCACGAGTTTCACGGATACCAACGATTTGAACCTTGTCACCAACTTTAACTTCACCACGTTCTACTCTACCAGTAGCTACGGTACCACGACCGGTGATGGTGAATACGTCTTCAACAGGCATAAGGAAGGGCTTATCGTTTGCTCTTTCAGGAGCGGGGATATAACTGTCAACTGCGTCAAGAAGTTCACGGATGCAATCGCAAGAAGGATCGCTGGGGTTGTCGTTTTGAGCAGCTTCAAGAGCCTTAACTGCAGAACCTTTGATGATTGGAATGTCGTCGCCAGGGAATTCGTAGGTTGAGAGAAGATCTCTGATTTCCATTTCTACGAGTTCAAGAAGTTCTGGATCGTCAACAAGGTCAGTCTTGTTCATGAATACGATGATGTAAGGAACGCCAACCTGTCTAGCAAGAAGGATGTGTTCACGAGTTTGGGGCATTGGGCCGTCGGTTGATGCAACAACGAGGATAGCGCCGTCCATTTGAGCAGCACCGGTGATCATGTTCTTAACATAGTCAGCGTGGCCGGGGCAGTCAACGTGAGCATAGTGACGAGTAGCGGTTTGGTATTCAACGTGAGCGGTGTTGATTGTTATACCTCTTGCTTTCTCTTCAGGAGCCTTGTCGATTTGGTCGTATCTCATCTTTTCAGCATTACCCATAGCAGCAGAAACCATGGTGATAGCTGCGGTAAGGGTGGTCTTACCATGGTCAACGTGACCGATGGTACCGATATTTACGTGTGGTTTAGTTCTTTCAAACTTACTTTTTGCCATTAGATTGTCCTCCAAATAATGGGTATATTTTTATTTTTTTTGTTTGTAGTTTTTTTGCGAAGTCTATTCGCTTATACAATTATAATATAATTTATAATCTTTGTCTACTATTTTTATAATTTTTAGATAGAATTATTATTTTTTGCCAACAATTCTTTCAAATTCGCTCTTTGGAACTTCAGTATAGCAACCGAGTTGCATTGAATATGCGCCTCTACCTTGGGTTGCTGAACGAAGATTGGTAGCATAACCGAACATTTCTGAAAGTGGAACGTCGCAAGAAACGACCTTGGTGCCCTTTCTATCTTCAATGTTCTTGATGGAACCACGACGAGAACTTACGGTACCGAGTACGTCGCCAAGATATTCGTCTGGAGCGGTAATTTCAACTGCCATAAGTGGTTCTAAGAGAGTTGCTTGTGCTTTTTCAGCAGCAGCCTTAAGAGCCATACTTGCAGCAATCTTAAATGCCATTTCAGAAGAGTCAACTTCGTGGCTTGAACCATCAACGAGTTCAACTTTAAAGTCAACGAGTTCGTAACCTGCAAGAACACCTGCGCGTGCTGCGTCTCTAATACCTTCTTCAACGGGCTTGATATATTCCTTTGGAACGGATCCGCCAACGGTCTTATCTTCAAAGATAATGCCACTGCCTGGTTCTAAAGGAGTTACTTCAATTACAACGTGGCCGTATTGACCCTTACCACCTGATTGACGGATAAACTTGCCTTCTGCCTTTGCAAAGTTCTTGAAGGTTTCGCGGTATGCAACTTGGGGTTTACCAACGTTTGCTTCAACTTTGAACTCACGGAGAAGTCTGTCAACGATAATTTCAAGGTGCAATTCGCCCATACCTGCAATGATGGTTTGACCGGTTTCTTGGTCGGTATAGGTACGGAATGAAGGATCTTCATCTGCAAGTTTAGATAGTGCAATACCCATCTTTTCTTGACCGAGTTTGGTCTTGGGTTCAATTGCTACGCGGATAACGGGATCTGGGAACTCCATCTTTTCAAGTACGATGGGGTGTGCTACGTCACAAAGGGTATCACCGGTGGAGATTTCCTTTAGACCTACGAGAGCAACGATATCGCCTGCATATGCTTCTTCAAGTTCTTCACGGCTATTTGCATGCATACGAAGGATACGACCGATACGTTCTTTCTTGCCCTTGATTGCGTTAAATACCATAGTACCACTCTTAAGTACGCCTGAGTAGATACGATAGAAAGCGAGTTTACCTACGAATGGGTCAACCATGATCTTAAATGCAAGACCTGCAAGAGGTGCATTGTCTTTAGATTCACGGGTTTCCTTCTTTTCTCTCCATTCGCCTTCAACGTGTGCTACGTCAACGGGGCTTGGGAGATAGTCTACGATAGCGTCAAGAAGGAGTTGAACACCCTTGTTGCGATATGCACTACCACAAAGAACGGGAACGATATCCATAGCAATGGTAGCCTTACGGATAACGCTAATAAGTTCTTCAGCGGTAATTTCTTCGCCTGCAAAATATTTTTCAAGAAGTGTATCATCGTGTTCAGCGCAAGCCTCTACGATAGCCATTCTTGCCATATCCGTCTTTTCTTGGTATTCAGCGGGAACTTCAACTACGTCAAAATTCTTGCCAAGGTCTTCGTCTTTATACATAAGAGCACGGTTATTGATAACGTCAATTATGCCACGGAAGGTATCTTCTTGACCGATAGGAAGTGCAAGGGGCAAGGGATTTGCATGTAGTCTTTCGTCAAGCATCTTAACAACGCGGTCAAAGTCTGCGCCGTTGATGTCCATCTTGTTAACGAAAGCAATACGTGGTACGCCGTACTTATCTGCTTGGCGCCATACCGTTTCAGATTGAGGTTCAACACCACCCTTAGCGCAGAATACTGCAACTGCACCGTCAAGTACGCGAAGACTTCTTTCTACTTCAACGGTAAAGTCAACGTGTCCGGGAGTATCAATTAGGTTAAGTCTGCAATCTTTCCATTGAGTGGTGGTTGCAGCAGAGGTAATGGTAATACCTCTTTCTTGTTCTTGAACCATCCAGTCCATGGTTGCATCACCATCGTGAGTTTCGCCGGGCTTACGAGTTTTGCCGGTGTAGAACAAAATACGCTCGGAAGTAGTAGTCTTACCGGCGTCAATGTGAGCCATAATACCTATGTTGCGGATTTTATCTAAGGGGAATTCTCTTGGCATAATTACTCCTTGTTTAGGTGAATTTAGAATTCGGAAGTCGGAATTCGGAATTCGGAATTATTTTGATTAAATGCGGAATGCGAAATGCGAAATGCGGAATTGACTTCACTACACTGCGTTTCGCTCACAATGATTTATTTATTTTGGTATATTAAACGAATTAGATACGAGTTAGACAAGGAAAAGAAAATAACTCAAAGGGTTGCTGTAGTGACCTACTGCGCCCTGCCGAGTTGTTTTTTTTGACGCCGTATAACGAAGTATATAATTCGTTTAAGTTAAACGGATTAGATGCAAGCAAGACGAGGAAAAGGGAATAGTCCAAGGGGTTAGCGTACTTGGCGTACGTGCCCTGCAGGACTGTTTCCTTTGACGACGTATTGCGAAGTATATAATTCGTTTAATCATAAAATGAACGGTATATCACCTATACCGTTCATAATTTCGTTGCTTCTTAGGCTATGGTTCCTACCAACGGAAATGTGCAAATGCCTTGTTTGCTTCTGCCATACGATGGGTATCTTCTTTCTTCTTGATAGCGCCACCTGCGTTGTTATAAGCGTCCATAATTTCGCCTGCAAGACGTTGACACATAGTTCTTTCACCACGCTTTCTTGCGTAAGTTACCAACCAACGGATGCCAAGGGTTTGGCGACGAACGGGTCTGATTTCAAGTGGAACTTGATAGTTAGCGCCACCAACACGGCGAGCCTTAACTTCAAGAACAGGCATGATATTTTCAAGAGCCTTGAAGAAAACTTCTTCAGGAGCTTGACCCATCTTTTCCTTAATGATTGCGAATGCGTCGTAAACGATCTTTTGAGCGGTACCGAGTTTACCATCTAACATAACTTGGTTGGTAAGCTTGGTGATTACTTCTGAATTATAAACCGGATCGGGTAAAACGTTCCTCTTTGGAACACCACTTCTTCTGGGCATTTCAGTATCCTCCTATAAATTTCTCTGCTAAGCCTTATTTAGGGGTCTTAGCGCCATACTTAGACCTTGCTTGCTTACGCTTTGCTACGCCAGCGGTATCAAGAGTACCACGGATAATGTGATATCTTACACCAGGAAGGTCTCTAACTCTTCCGCCTCTGATAAGCACTACACTGTGCTCTTGGAGGTTGTGGCCGATACCAGGAATATAAATGGTACCTTCCATTCCGTTTACAAGACGTACTCTTGCGATCTTACGGACTGCGGAATTAGGCTTTTTGGGGGTAGTGGTCGTAACAGAAAGACATACGCCTCTCTTTTGTGGACATCCGTCCATGATGGGGGTAAGTGACTTTTTAGCTTGACGCGTTCTACCTTGCCTTATGAGCTGATTAGTTGTGGGCATTAAGGGTTCCTCCTTACGTTATTTGACTTTCCCATTCAACCCTTAGGGAAACTCGAAGGGCTTTTACTTGAGGATACCAACCGTTGAACAACTTACGTCTATCCCGAGCGCTCTTCCAAGTTCCTCTTTGGAAGAAACGTGGGTTACGGGTATACGTGCGTTTCGGCAGGTTTTCATAAGTTCGAGCCTGATATTGCTATCGGTATCATCGGCAATCACAACACACCTAATTTGATTTTCTTTGATACCGCGATTTACTTGTCTTAATCCGATAACCTTGTTTTCCGATAATAATTTGTTTATTGACGGTCCCATAGGCTCCTTACATACACAAATAAGCTCGCATTTCGCAAGCCTTGATATTATAACAAGTATAAAATGCTAAGTCAAGCAAAAAAATATCACTTTTTTATAAAAAAGTTACTTTTATTTAACTGCAATTTAACCTGTTCAACTACCATAAGCAGTCTATGTAAATTTAACCATATTTTATAAGATTATGCAACACATTTTACTTATATTATGTTATACTTTATATATGGAAATTAAAGGTAGCGTAAAATCGGTTATATTCTATAACCCCGAAAACGGTTTTTCAGTCCTTGAAATTGAAACGGACGGTAGTGTTATCACTGCCGTTGGTTGCGTACCTGAAGTTTCCGAAGGGGAAAGCCTTGCCCTTGAAGGCAAATGGACTTCAAGCAACCGTTACGGAGACCGATTTGAAGTATCAAACGTGCGCTTTGAAGCCCCTACTAACCGGCTTGGCATAATTAACTATTTATGTAGTGGTATGTTTTACGGCGTAGGTCCCGTACTTGCAACAAGCATAGTAAATAAATTTGGTCTTCAAACGCTTGAGATTTTGGAGCACGCTCCACATCGCCTTGCTGAAGTTAACGGCATAGGAAAAAAGAAAGCGGAAGAAATTGGCAAATGCTACAAGGAAAACCTTGATATGCGCTCAACCCTACTCTTCCTTCAAAAGTACAACGTAAGTATGTCTAAGGCTATTAGAATATTTACCTTTTACGGAGACAATGCTGAAGACCTAATTAAGAAGAATCCCTATATCTTAGCAGAAGATATTGACGGCATAGGTTTCACTACTGCCGATGAAATAGCCTTAAAAATGGGCTTTGATATGGACTCCGATTTCCGTCTAACCGCCGCCATTATGCACACTCTTTCCGAGGCAGGTGGCAAGGAAGGACACACCACTCTCCCTGCGGGAATGCTAATTGAAAGAGTGGCTATACTTCTTAAGACGAACGATATAGAGCGCATTGGTGAAATGCTCCCCCGCTTGGAAATTGCAGGAAAGGTTAGAAGTATACTTCTACCAAACGAAAAGGGCGAAAACGTAAGGTTTTACTCTTCTCTAATGGACTTCAACACCGAAAACGCTATTGCAGGTAGACTCGTTAAACTAAACGCTCAAAACTTTAGAGAAAAGGTTGACCTTTTAGAAGAGATAAACGCCTTTGAAAAGGCTCATTCTCTCTACCTTGATAAAACCCAAAGGGAAGCAGTTATGACCGCTCTAAACAAAGGTAGCGCCGTCATAACGGGAGGTCCCGGCACGGGCAAAACGACCATCGTTAAATGTATACTTGAACTTTCTTTAAGAGCAGGTATGAAAGTTGCACTTTGCGCCCCTACCGGTCGCGCTGCAAAACGACTTTCCGAGTCAACCGACTACCCCGCTTCTACCATTCATAGATTACTTGGTATGGAGTTTAAGGAAGGTCGCCCCGTATTTTCTTATAACGAAAGTACTCCCCTTGACAACAACGTAGTCATAGTTGACGAAATCTCTATGGCGGACATATACATTTTCAACGCACTACTTCGCGCCCTACCGTTAAACTGTAGGTTGATTCTCGTAGGCGACAAAGACCAACTGCCAAGCGTATCCCCCGGAAACGTGCTTGCAGACGTAATTGAAAGTGGCATTATGCCCGTTAGTTACCTAACGGAAATACACCGTCAAGAGGCAAATTCTTTGATTATAGAAAACGCTCATCGCATCAACCGTGGCGAGATGCCCGTCCTTCGCAATAGTTCAAAAGATTTCTTCTTTGATAGAAAGGAAAACTACGAAGGCTCGCTTAAGTCGGTAGTTACGATGGTAACGGAAAGACTTCCTTCATTTCTTAACGTTACGAGCAAGGATATCCAAGTGCTTGCACCCGTAAAAAAGGGTATGACGGGGGTGGAAAACCTTAACTTAGTACTTCAAGACGCTCTAAATCCTAATAAGGAAGGAATAACCATAAACGGTACCGAGTTTAGAGTGGGCGACAAGGTTATGCATATAGTAAACGATTACACTCTCAAGTGGACTAAAGGAGAGGAAAAAGGAGAAGGTATTTTCAACGGAGAAATAGGCTATATAGTGGATATCGTTCGTGGTTGCGTAGTGGTAAAGTTTGACGATGGCAAACTCGTTGAGTACGAGCGCTCTTCACAAGAGCACCTTATGCTTGCCTATTGCGTATCAGTTCATAAATCACAAGGCTCTGAATTTCCCGTCGTAGTCCTTGCACTAACGAGCGGGGGACCGATGCTAACGAGAAACCTACTCTATACTGCAGTTACGAGGGCAAAGCAAGTGGTAGTTATCGTGGGTGCCCAAAACGCCCTATACCGTATGGTTATGAACGACTATCACGCAAAACGTTACACGTTACTCAAAGAACTTATATGGCAAACGCAAAAGAAGTTAGAACTTATCAAAGGCTAAAAACCTTGTTAAAGAAGTTCGAGAGCATCTTTTATCCTAACGGATACGCTTGTATTGAGTGTAACAAGGAACTAAACGATGATGAAAGAGAACTTTCACTTTGCAAGGACTGCTTAGAAAAACTTCCCTATAGGGAAGACTCCGTTTGCCCTATATGTGCTACCTACGTTTCTACGCCCGGCCCCTGCCCTCGTTGTAGGCAGGTTGGAATGCCCTTTGAGAAAACCTATTCTCTCTTTGATTACGTGGGTATCGCACGCAATATCATTAACAACTATAAGGATAACGCAAGACCGTGGTTACACGAGTATATATCTAAATTCCTTAATCCTTACGCCTTATCGCTAAACTTGGAAGTTGACCTTTTGGTTTACGTGCCGAGTTCTCCAAACGCAATAAAAAGACGGGGATACGAGCATAACGAATTAGTGGCAAAAAGCCTTGCTTGCGCCCTTAAAATACCACTAATAGAGCCACTTGCAAGACTACGGCAAAAGGGAGATCAAACCAAACTTACCTACGCTGAAAGGTTAAGAAACGTTCAAAAAGCCTTTCAACTAAAGGACGGTTTTGACTCTAAGATAATTAAAGACAAAACCATTCTACTATACGACGACACGATGACAACGGGCGCAACTGCCCTATCCTGCGCAAGTATCCTTAAAAAGGCTGGCGCAAAAAATATAATAGTAATTACATTTGCACGAACATGACCTACTTAGAATTATCAAAAGAAAAACTTAATGCACTAAGAGATAGAAAGGACTATCTCATTTTAGCCTTTGAATCTTCTTGCGATGAAACGGCAGTTGCCGTTACTCGCGGTAGAGAAGTGCTTTCTTCCGTTATAAGTTCCCAAATTGAAATTCACAAACGATTTGGTGGAGTAGTGCCGGAAATAGCCTCTCGTAACCATGCCTTAGCCATAGACTCCATAACCAAAGAAGCCCTTGAAAAGGCAGGCGTTACCTTTGAAGATATTGACGTTATTGCAGTTACTTACGGCGCAGGACTTTTGGGCGCGTTGCTCGTAGGCGTTAGTTATGCTAAATCACTTGCATACACTTTGGAAAAGCCACTCGTTGCTTGCAACCATATTAAAGGACATATCGCTGCAAACTATATCTCTTCTCCCGACCTTGAGCCACCTTTTATTTGCTTGCTTGCAAGTGGTGGCCACACCTATATCTTAAAGGTAAACTCATTTGATGATATGGAGATTATGGGAGAAACGCAAGACGATGCCGTAGGCGAAGCGTTTGACAAGGTAGCAAGAGTATTAGGTCTCCCTTACCCAGGTGGTCCTGAAATTGATAAACTTGCTCGTATAGGCAAACCTTCTTACAAACTCCCACGCGCGTTTAAGGGAGAAAAACACCTTAATTTTAGTTATTCAGGGCTAAAAACTGCCGTTATAAACCTTGTTGCAAACACTAAAGCAAGGGGTGGAGAGATAATACCTGAAGACCTTGCTTGCTCCTTCCAAACGGAAGCAACGGGAGTGCTTATAGACCATACTATTGAGGCTGCAAAAAGAAGTGGTATTACCACAATATGCTTAGCAGGTGGCGTAGGTGCAAACTCTGCACTTCGTGACGGGCTAACCAAGGCGGGACAAAAAAATCACTTTACCGTACTTCTTCCCCCTAAGAGCCTATGCACTGATAACGCCGCTATGATAGGTATTTGTGCTTACGAAGAAATTAAGTGTGGTATAGAGCCGGCGGACCTCTCGCTTGACGCCAACCCCGGACTATAAACGCATTATTTTTGCAAATAGTATAGAAAAGTACCATTCCACTTCGGGGCGCAGTAGGTCACTACAGCAACCCCTTGCGAAATGGTACTTTCCGTCACTCTTCATCAAAACTAATGCGTTTATTAAGAATTATATATAACCTTGTGAGCGAAACGTAGTGTAGTGAAGCCAATTTATTCGCAGTTACTTTAGATATTAGCCATACAAAGTGGCTATCACTAAATATTGTAAGTAAACGGAGCTTTTCGTTTTACTCATCAGGTTTGCTATGCAAACTTGCGCATTTAATCAACAAATTCATTCCGAATTCCGAATGCCGAATTCTATACATTAGTGCTATGCGTGGAAACCATTTAAATCTTGCTTTCGGCACTGAAGTCATTTACGATGATGCCGAATTCTATATTGGCGATAACGATAAAACGGGTATCGTCGGCGTAAACGGGGCGGGTAAAACCACCCTATTTCGCGTTATACTAAAAGAGCAAGAGTTAGATGGTGGACAGATTGTTACGGGCAACGCAAGAATCGGCTATCTTCCACAAGAAATTGATTTTAAGGAGCAAGAAAAGACCGTTTGGGATTATCTTTTTGATGCTCGCCCCATAAAAAAGATTGAAGCAGAATTGAATTCCGTATACGAAAGGTTGGCTACTGCTGAAGGTGAGGAGCAAGCCTATCTTTTAGAGAGAATGGAAAAACTTCAAGCAAGGCTTGAAGACCTTGACGTATACAACGCAGAGGGACTACTCCTTGACCTCATTTCCTCTATGCATATAGACGGAGAGTTACTTGATATGCGCCTTCAAGACCTTTCAGGTGGTCAAAAAAGCAAGATAGCCTTTGCTCACGTTTTATACTCTAAGCCACAAATACTTCTTCTTGACGAGCCTACCAACCACCTTGACGTACATACTAAGGACTTCGTTACCAACTTTATTAAGAATTATAAAGGCTCGGTGCTTATTATAAGCCACGACGTAGATTTCCTTAACGAAGTGGTAAATAAGATACTTTTCGTAAACAAGGTTACCCATAAAATGAAGGTATACGACGGCAATTATACTGCCTTTAAGCGCAAATATGCACAAGAGCAAGTGCTTAAAGAACTTAGAATTACCCAACAAGAGGCGGAAATTAAGAAACTAAGCGACTTCGTATTAAAGGCAAGACAAGCATCTCGCACCAACCATAACTTAAAGAGAATGGGCTTTGACAGAGAAGCAAAACTTGAGCGCGCCATTGCTAACCTTGAAAAGAGAGATAAAGTGTATCGCCACTTAAAGTTAAAACTTGACCCTAAAAGAGAAAGTCCAAAGGTACCCCTTGAAGTAAATGGTCTTTCCTTCCATTACCCTACTAAACCCAATCTTTATGATAATTTGAGTTTTTTCCTTAACGGTGGAGAGCGCTTTTTGGTAGTAGGTGAAAACGGTATCGGTAAATCCACCCTATTAAAACTCATAATTGGTCAACTGCCACCCGACAAAGGCACCATAAAGTTCAGTCAAAAGACGGATATTGCCTACTACGCGCAAGAACTTGAACTTTTAGATGATGAAAAGACGGTTTTTGATAACACCGAAACGGACGGATATTCCGACTTAGAGAGAAGAAATATACTTGGTAACTTCCTATTCCAAGGGGATACGGTATTCAAGAAGGTGAAGGTGCTATCCCCCGGTGAAAAGGCAAGAATTGCTTTATGCAAACTACTTTTACAAAAGGCAAATCTACTCATTTTAGACGAGCCCACCAACCATCTTGACCCCGATACCCAAGCCGTTATAGGCGAAAATTTCCGTGACTATACGGGCACCATTTTACTCGTATCCCACAACCCCGATTTCGTTGAGCAAATCGGCATAACGAGAATGTTGATTTTACCGGAAGGGAAGGTGGTGGAATACTCACGCGAATTATTGCAATACTACTACATATTAAATACCGATTTATTGTAAAACGCGTTATTTTTGCGAAATACTTTGAAAAACAAGAAAAGCCGTTAGAGTTGTTACGCCCTAACGGTTTCTTTTACTTTTTAAAACATTTAACTTTAAAATACCTATTAACCTTCGTATCCCCATACAACAGGTCTAGCATCATAATTCCACCAGGAATTCCAACCCGAAGGCTTGCTTTCTGCTTCGCAATAAATGGTGAGACTACTGCAACCTAAGAAAGCATCATATCCTATGCTTGTTACGGAGTCAGGGATTACTACGCTTGTTAGACTACTGCAATCATCGAAGGCTTTATATCCTATGCTTGTTACCGAGTCAGGGATTACTACACTTGTTAGGCTACTGCAACCAAAGAAGGCATGCTTGTATATTGAAGTTATTCCATTACGTAAAGTAAGTTCCATTTCTGTGCCAAGGTAGCCAACAAGTATTATTTCTTCTCCGTCAACATATATTACGTAACCATTGCTATCCGTAAAAAGCTTATTGGGAGTATCAAGTGAAGTATATACATCTAATGCATAGCATCCGACATGCCCATAATTAGTACTACCTATCGTAATACGCAAAGATGAAAGATTGTATACTTCTATAAGTTTATAGCAACCAAAAAAGGACTGATCTCCTATGCTCGTTATGGAGGCAGGGATTACTACGCTTGTAAGGCTACTGCAATACTGGAATGCACTCTCTCCTATGCTCGTTACGGACTTAGAGATTATTACGCTTGCAAGGCTACTGCAATTATAGAAAGTATAATTTCCTATGCTCGTTACAGATTTGGGGATTACTATGCTTGTGAGACTACTGCAACCATAGAAGGCATAGGTTCCCATTTCCGTTACAGAGTTAGGGATTACTATGCTTGTGAGACTACTACAGCCACGGAAAGCAGAATTTCCTATGCTATCTCCACCGGTTATTGTTACCGATTTGAGTGAAGTAGGAACGTAGTTATTATTTCCATAATAACTACTTGCTCCAAATATATAACCAAAGTGTGTCTCGTAATTTCCATTTCCCACAAAAGGTATAGTTATACTTTGAAGACTACTGCAACCACGAAAAGCAGAATTCCCTATGCTCGTTACAGATTTGGGGATTACTACGCTTGTGATACTACTACAGTTAGAGAAGGAACTCTCTCCTATGATCGTTACCGAGTTAGGGATTTCTATGCTTGTGAGACTACCGCAACCACAGAAAGCAAAATTTCCTATGCTATCTCCACCGGTTATTGTTACCAATTTAAGTGAAGTAGGAACGTAGTCGTCATTATCAAAATAATCACTTGCTCCAAATATATAACCAAAGTGTGTCTCGTCATTTCCATTTCCTACAAAAGGTACAGTTATACTTTGAAGACTACGGCAATCACGGAAGGCAGATTTTCCGATGCTCGTTACGGAGTTGGGGATTTCTATGTCTGTGAGACTACTACACCTATAGAAAGCATACTCTCCTATGCTCGTTACTGAGTCAGGAATTACCACGCTTGTGAGACTACTACAATTAGAGAAGGAACTCTCTCCTATGCTCTTTACCGAGTTAGGGATTTCTATGCCTGTGAGACTACTACACCTATAGAAAGCATACTCTCCTATGCTCGTTACTGAGTCTGGAATAACCACGCTTGTGAGAGTACTGCAATCTTCAAAAGCCCTATCTTCTATGCTCGTTACTGAGTTAGGGATTACTACACTTTTGAGACTACTACAATTATAGAAGGCTTCATATCCTATGCTCGTTACGGGACGTTTCTTTCCAAGTACGAAAATCTCTGAAGGAATTACTATCTCGGTCTCTTTGCCTTTGTATTTCAATAACTCAACCGAGCCGTCAGGTAATACGCTAACGCTGTAACCCTCTATTGAGGCTTCTATAGGCACAAGTACACCAACTAATATGACTACAATAGCAACTAAGGCAGATAAAACGGATGAAGAAATAATAATTATCTTCTTCTTGTATTTAGCAAACCACTCTTTTGATTTTGCTTTTGTTGCATTTGGCTTCGCTTCAGTTATTATTTTCTTTGCTCGTTTATTCTCAAGAGCAAAAAATTGCACTTCAGAAACATTTGAATTAATACGCGTACCACATTTGTTACAAAAATTTTTTCCCTCTTGTACTGTATTACCACACTTAGGGCAAATAACGTTACTCATCTATGCTTTCTCCTACTCTTGAACCACACTTAACACAAAACGTGGAGTCGGTCTCAACTATTTCACCACAAATAGGACATAATCCTTGCTTTTTTATTTCTTCAAAAGTTTGAACCTTTCTATACTTATCATTCTTCCAAGCAAGAGTCCACTTTTCAAACATAAATCTATAAATTTCTCTCAATTCTACATTAAGATCCTTGTTCGTCCAAGGGAACCAATTAGTAGGAAAGAAAATATTGGTAGTCATACCCTTTAATCTAATTATAAAGAATGCAGGGAGCAAGCCACAACCCTTGTATGTCATTGCTTCAATATCGTTTAGGCTGATAACACAAGACATTCTGCCGTGCACAAATGATTTGAAGGGCAACCAGTTCATATAGAATACAACGTAATCTTCATGTAATTCAATTGCACCATTACTAAACTTAACATAATCGATAAGATTTTCTTCACTATGCAATCTTTCGTACTTTGTATTAGTAAGTAATTTTAACATTTTTCACTCCTTTTTCCCTGTTTTGTATTTTTTTATATTCGATTTATCGAATAGATACTATAATTTTATATTCGATATATCGAATTGTCAATAATTAAATTCGATATATTGTATTGTTTGAGTATGAAGAACAAATTCGGTGAGAGGTTAAATGAATTATTAAAAGCGGAAAACGTTTCGCAGAAAGACTTCGCAAAGGCAATTTGCGTTAGTCAATCCATTGTATGCGATTGGTTAAAAGGCAGAGTGCAACCAACCGCCGACAACATTCTTAACACTGCAGAATTCTTCAAAGTTACAACGGATTACATATTAGGAAAAGATATATTTTATTAAATAGCACTCGGAAAAGAGTGCTTTTTTAACAAGAAATACCTCACTACGTTCGGCAATAAATACAAACACAAGTGTTTGCGTCAAGGTAAAGAACATACCAAGATAGCAAAAAAAACTTAATATCTCTAACACCAAATAATTTCGCATTTCGCAGTTTATAAAGACCGAGATTTTTGAATAAAGAACAAAGGAAAAGCACCTCCGACCAAGGCGAGTGTACTAATGTGTACATGACCGCGGAAGGAGGTGCTTTTTCAAAGTTATTTGTCAAAAGGCTCGGTCTTACTTTAAGAGAGTGCGAAGGCTATCCACCTTATCAATACGCTCCCATGAATAATTGGGCTTTCCAAAATGTCCGTAAGATGCAGTATCAAAGTATACGGGCTTTCTTAAATCAAGAGAGTCAATGATTGCCTTGGGACGGAAATCAAATACGGTGGGTAGGAAATCGGCTATTTCTTTGTCGCTTACCTTGCCGGTACCATAGGTGTTTACTACGATGGATACAGGTTGTGCCTTACCGATTGCATAAGCAAGTTGAATTTCACACTTGTCGGCTAAGCCTGATGCTACTATATTCTTTGCACAGTATCTTGCATAATATGCGGCACTTCTATCAACCTTGGTTGGGTCCTTGCCACTAAATGCGCCACCACCGTGACCACAAGCGCCACCATAGGTGTCAACGATAATCTTTCTTCCCGTTAGTCCACTATCACCGTTTGGTCCACCGATAACGAAACGGCCGGTAGGATTAATGTAGAACTTGGTATTTTCGTCAATAAGTTCAGCAGGCATTACCTTGTCAATAACCTCTCTCTTGACGTCTGCTCTTAGCGTTTCAATGTCAACGTCGTCAGAATGTTGGGTGGAAAGTACTACTGCCTCTATTCTTACAACCTTGTTATCGTCGTATTCAACGGTAACTTGACCTTTACCATCGGGGCGAAGGTATTCAAGAATGCCTTCCTTTCTAACGTCGGCAAGTTTTTTGCACATTTTGTGGCTAAGTTCCAATGGAAGTGGAAGATAACTTTCCGTTTCGTTGGTAGCATAACCGAACATCATACCTTGGTCGCCTGCTCCTACTAAGTCGTAATCATCACCACTTTCTTTGTGTTCAATGGAACTATCAACGCCCATAGCGATATCTGCAGACTGCTCGTCAATTGCAACGGTTATTGCACAACTTCTATAGTCAAAGCCGAGTTCACTCTTGTCGTAACCTATCTTCTTTATGGTTTCTCTTACGATGCCGGGAATATCTGCATAGCCCTTATGAAGGGTTATTTCACCCATAACGAAAACCATACCGGTAGTAACGGCAGTTTCGCAAGCAACTCTACATTCAGGGTCAAGCGAGAGCATTTCATCAAGAACTGCATCGCTTATTTGGTCTGCAACCTTGTCGGGATGTCCTTCGGTTACCGATTCACAAGTAAATAGTCTTTTCATAATTTTTCCTTTGAGAGCAATAGGAGCGATTTTTAATCGCCCCTATTCATTTTTTATTATTCGTTGTCGTATGCGTCTTCAAGTTCTTGGAAGTTAATTGCACTTTCTTTAACTTCTGCTTGCTCTTCGTAAGCACCTGCTTTTTCAACGGTTACGTTTCTATAGCACTTCATACCGGTACCTGCTGGGATAAGTTTACCGATAATAACGTTTTCCTTGAGGCCTACGAAGTGGTCAATCTTGGAGCGAATTGCTGCATCAACGAGTACTCTGGTGGTCTCTTGGAATGATGCTGCAGACAAGAAGGAGTCGGTTGCAAGAGATGCCTTGGTGATACCAAGAAGAATTCTCTTACCGTTTGCAGGCATTCCGCCTTCTTCAAGAACTCTTTCGTTTTCTGCTTCCATTCTGTTGAGATCAACAACTTCGTTGAGAAGTAGGTTGGTGTCGTTAGGTTCGGTAATTCTAACCTTTCTGAGCATTTGACGTACGATAACTTCAATGTGCTTGTCTTGGATGTTAACACCGTTTGAACGATATGCAGATTGAACTTCGCGAATCATAGACTCTTGAACACCTTGAACACCCTTGGTGCGTAAGGTATCTTGAGGATAGATGGAACCAACCATCAAAGCATCGCCTGCTTCTACGCTGTCGCCTTCTTTAACGAGAAGTTTAGCAGTGTTGGGAATCTTGTATTCCATGGTGTTTTCAGCGCCGGTAACGGTGATGATCTTCATGGTTTCTTCTTCGTTATCCTTAATAGATACAGTTCCCTTTAAGGTTGATACGGTTGCCTTACCCTTAGGAGTACGTGCTTCAAACAATTCTTCAACACGTGGGAGACCTTGGGTAATGTCGGCGTTGGTTGCAATACCACCGGTGTGGAACGTTCTCATAGTCAACTGTGTACCAGGTTCACCGATTGATTGTGCAGCGATAATACCAACTGCTTCACCAATCTTAACCTTGTTCCAACTGCTCATATTAGCGCCGTAGCACTTTGCACATACGCCTTGCTTTGCTTTACAGGTAAGAACGGAACGAATTCTAACTTCTTCAATACCTGCTTTTTGAATTCTATCTGCATCGTCTTCAGAGATGAGAGTATCCTTTTCAACAAGAACTTCACCATTCTTGTCAACGATATCGCTAATGCTGAAACGACCTGCAATTCTTTCCTTTAAGGTTTCAATAACTGCACCTGCAGAATCTCTTACTGCCTTTACAAGGAAACCACGGGTGTCGCCACAGTCGTCTTCCTTAATGATAACGTCGTGTGCAACGTCAACGAGACGTCTGGTTAGATAACCTGAGTCAGCAGTCTTAAGTGCGGTATCTGCACCACCCTTACGAGCACCGTGTGATGAAATGAAGTATTCAAGAACGGATAGACCTTCACGGAATGAGCTCTTAACAGGAATTTCAATAACTTTACCGGTAGGATCGTTCATCAAACCACGCATACCGGAAAGTTGCTTGATTTGTTGCATGCTACCACGAGCGCCTGAGTCAGCCATCATCCAAATTGGGTTAGCCTTGTCGGTTTCACGGAAACTTCTTTCAAGGTCGTCTGCAACGTCTTTGGTGGTCTTTGCCCATACGTTAACGGTTTCTTCGTAACGTTCGTCTTCAGTAAGCATACCACGACGGAAACGCTTTTCAATTGCGTGTACTTCATCTTCTGCCTTATTTAAGAGTTCCTTCTTGTTGTCGGAAATCTTCATATCAAAAACGGAAGTGGTAACTGCACCAATGGTGGAGTACTTAAAGCCGGTTGCTTTAATCTTGTCAAGAACCTTAGAAACTTCGGTAGCACCCTTTAACTTAAAGCATCTTTCAACGATTTGTGAGAGTTGCTTCTTGCCGATAGGATTCCAACCGTTAATATAGTTAACTTCAAACTCAAGCATATCTTCAGGAGTTTCTCTCTTGCAGAATCCAAGGTCTTGTGGGAGAGATTCGTTGAAGATAATTCTACCTACGGTTACGGGAATACGCTTTCTATATACGCAACCGTCAATTTCCTTTTGAACCTTAACTTCAATCTTTGCTTGGAGTGCGATATCGCCAACTTGATATGCCATCTTTGCTTCGTCAACGTTCATAAAGATTCTGCCTTCGCCCTTTGCGCCTTCCTTAACTTGGGTTAGGTAGTATGAACCGATAACCATGTCTTGGGTAGGTGAAAGAATTGGCTTACCATCAGAAAGTTTAAGTACGTTGTTGGT
>JAZQVF010000059.1:0-2033 GCA_045631675.1 Candidatus Stercoripulliclostridium sp. | reverse complement strand
ATGGTAACCGAGTGCTTGAATGACAAATTCCTTGGAAAACTACTTCCCCAACAATATGAGGCTATTGCCGAAAATAGTGAAAGAGTGGAAGAGTTTAACCTAATAGCCATTGAAAGACTTCTTGAAGTTATAAAGGAAAACGAAAAGTATACCTTTGCACTACCCATCAGTTGTCGTACTTTTGCACGCAAAGGCTCCCACCAAAAACTCTTAAAACTTTTAGGAGAAGGTGTAGAGCGCCTAATTTTCGTGCTTGACGGCAATATGCTTGCATCTCTTGGAAAGGTTGGCATAGACGGCGTAGATGAACTTAAGGGTTTAGGCGCAAAGATAATGATAAACTACTCTGTAGACGTAGGCGTATTTATGCTCACCGACTATGCAGTAGACTATTTGCGTATAGACGCAAGGTATTATAAAGAAAGTGACAAGAGAAGGACTGCCCTTCTTGATATGATAACGGGTTACGCAAAACTCCAAGGTATACCAACTGTAGCAAGTGGAGTAGACGAAACCAAGCAAGCCAAGTATTTCTTGGCACACGGCATTGATATAATTGAAGGCTTCAGTACGGGAGAGCCAAAGAGAACTGTCCAAAGTGCCGTAAAAGAGAGCAAGAAATTGCCCATTATTCAAGATTAATAAGGAGACGTAGGTATGCAGAAAACGTTAAGATGGTTAATATTCAGCCGATATGTAAGTTTTATCGAAAGGGGGTTGCCACCCAAGTTCTAACTCATTGTTGATAAAGTAGTTATAACTTAGGAGCAAGGCTCCAATTGATAAAACCACGCATACCGAAATCCCGTTATTGATAAATTCAAAAAAACACTCTTAAAAGGAGAAAATTTTATGAAAAACGCAAAAAAATCTATGTTTATCACCACCATCCTTATGGTTGCTGTACTAATCGTAGCAGTATCAACCGCAACCTTCGCATGGTACACCGCATCTGGCAATGGTAGTGCAAATAGTGCAAGCCTTGTATCTGCTGAATCCGCTGATGCTAACATCGCTGTCGGCTGGACTAAATCTTCAAAAGATACCAGCATTACTTTCAATACTATTAATAGTAAATTTGCACCAATGGCTCCTACAAAAGCATTAGTTGCAGATGAAGCTTATAGCGCTAGTGTGTTTGAAACTCAAACTTTAGCACAAAATGGTGTTTTCAATGACGATGGCGACCCTGCAACTCCTTGGAATGTAGTTAACTCAGATACAGGTTCTGACATCACTGATGGTTTCTATGTAATCAACTACAACCAAAACGCAGCAGCAACTGTTAAGATGAAGTTAACATTCACTGCAGATGAAAATAGCGATTTATTGCTTGTTGCAGTTTATGTAGATGATGAATTGAAAGGTATTTACTCTCAACTTGGTTCTTATGCAGCTGGTGAGATCGTAAAAAATGCAGCACCTTCATCACTTACTGGCGAAAGTAAAGGAACCAACGTTATTGCTGCGGGAACTGAAATTAGTTTTGATTTGGCAGCAGCTAATGACAGTGATACCGATGTTGCTAAGATCCAAGTAAAGGCTTGGTTTGATGGCGCAACTCTTGAACAAATTGATGCTAATAAAGCAGCAGGCTTTAGCTTCACATTTGAAGGAAAAACTAAAACCGCATAATCTCACCCAAAGTTAACTTAACTTTCAACTAAAATTTGCATATAGCAAATAACAACCATCTTCTCACTCTCACGCCCACGGGCGTGAGAGTGAGCACGTGTTTTTAACTGACTAAAATAACGACTTAATTAATAAAACATTCACAATATAAAAGAGAACGAAATATATGGACTTCTTAAACAAAATTAAGGGATTCAAACTAACTCCCGAACAAAAGAAAATCGTTGATATCGTTGTAACTTGTCTTCAAGTTGCCGTCATCATTCTTGCAATCACCGTGTCTGCAATCGTAATTGCTAACCCAATTACTTCTTCTGCTACCGTTGGTGAGGGTAAAACCAAACTTCTCCCTGTACTTACCGACTCCATGAATGGTAAAGACGAGTATTATGAAACCA
>JAZQVF010000058.1:0-6794 GCA_045631675.1 Candidatus Stercoripulliclostridium sp. | reverse complement strand
CCGTTTAGGAACTTTTCGTTAAAGATAACGTCTTTTTCAAAGAAAAGTTCAAATTCATCGCGAGTGGCTTGCACTGCCTTAGTGAGTATTGCACGAGTGGAGGCAAAATCTGCTCCTTGTTTTTCGTTATATAAGGTGTTGATTTCCCAAAGAGATTCCTTGGAAGTATCCCCTTTCTTTAAGCACTTGTCTAACACTTCGGCACATATTTCAAGGTGTACCATTGAACTCGTTACGCCTTCGCCATTATTAGGCTTGGTAAGACAACCGGCATCGCCACTTACAATAAAGTTGTCGCCTACAAAACTAAATGGTGGACGGGTGTATGGTGTCGTACCCCTTTCAATACGAGTAAGTTCGTATTCGGGCATAGGTATATCCCTTTCAAACTGCGCGTAAATTTCTTCTGCATACTCATAACTATGGCAGGCGCCTATTCCTATAATTGCGCCATCCGGGTCGGCACAAGGGGCAAGCCAAGTCTTATAGAAAGGCCATCCGTTAAGGGCAGGTTTCTCGCCCTTAAACTTAACGTAACGGAGAATTACGTAGAATTTATCTTCGGGTGTAACTTCAAAAGTTTCCACTCCATAGCAGTCTGGAAGAGCGCGTCTTGCAACGCTTTCAACCCCTGAACAATCCACTACAACACTTGCGTAAATTTCCTTGCCACCACCATATTTTACTCCAACGATCTTTCCGTCTTCCAAGATGAATTCTTCAAACGGCGCAGAGTATTCTATCTCCGCTCCACTCTCAATAGCAAGTTTATTCATTAGTAGAATATACTCTGCCATATGCATTCCTACTATGGTGTCGCGAGTAACCTTAGGGTATCTATTGTAGGGTGATGATGTAAGGGTTTCATTGAAACTAAATGCGTATTCAGCATCCCCTTCTCCTACTACTGGTAGTCCAAAACGCCCAAATTCACGCCTTGCTACGTGGAAGATATCAAGTCTTCTACCAAGTTTTTCCTTTGATAATTTTTCAATAACTTTGACCTTGTAACCACGGCTTGCCATATTGCGAGCAAACCAAGCACCCGAAGTTGCAGAGCCTATTACTATAACGTCGTACTTAGTTTCCATAATTTTCTCCTATAGGTCGTTGCCTGCCCATACTCCTTCATAGTTAACGTTAAAGTCTTCTTTGTCTAAAGGAGTGTCGTTTTCTATTGCATTGTACAAAGCAGGTACGTAATGGTTTATTGATTCTGAAAGAGCAATATCTATAACTTCCATAGCATCGTAATTAACCCTTTCTTCCAAGTTGCGACACTTTCTATACGGGCGATGCTCAAAGTTAAGATAGTCTATTTCGCCATACTTTACAGGGGGGCGCATTAGCGCTGTAACCTGCATCGTGTTGCCCATAACCGTCTTTTCAAACCATCTTACAAACGGATGCTTTAAGCCACTCTTATCGTTTGCAAACCATAAGAATAAACGAGTTAATTCAAAGGAAAGAGCCGTACTAAAAACGTCCAACTTCTTAGAATGAATTTCATCCACTGCTTCCATATACATTTGAGCAATAGCCTTATGGGTTTTGTATGAAGACTTGTAAGCCTTTTCCGGGCGATAATCGTTAGGGTCTTTAATTCCCATTCTATCGGTTATGATGTAGGTATCTATTGCACTTTCAATGAAACCGTGTGCGCAAGGGAAAGGGTCGCCCGTTAGAGCAACTGAAACGAAACCTTCACAAAGCGCGTTTACGTATGAGTGCAAGTTTTTATCCGCTACGTAGTGGCACATCAAACCAATCGCGTAGGCATAAGCCCTTGGGTTATCATTTTCCTTAAGGTATTTTACCATTGCTTCAAAGGTTTTGTGCGTGCGATTATGGTGCAATTCGTTGGGGTAATTGCCGGTTGAAAAACCGATTTCACGAATGGCGTACATAAAGTCGGGCCCCATATTGCCAAGTATAAACGCGTCTTTATGCGCCGTTATCTTTTGAGCAATTTCAGTAGGAAGAGACTTTAAAACTTCTTCGCCAAACCAAGCGTGAGTTATTAGATTAGGCATATAACCTCCAAAGCGCCCAATAAATTGGGCGCTTGATTGTTTTTATTGGTTCTTATAGTCCGTATTGTGCTTCAATTTCTGCAATCTTTACGGGACGATTTTCTTTGAGTGAAAGTTTTGCTGCAAGACCGATTAGCACGGGTTTTAGACCGTCAACAACGTTAACTTCGGTGGGAGTATCGTTTTGTACTGCTTGAATGAAACTTGTAACTTCTTGGGTGTATGCGCCCATATATCTTTCTAAGAAGAATAGTTTTGGTTTTTCTGCAGTTACACCGTCTGCATTAGAAATTACTGCTAAGGAGTCGGTATCGTTGCCGATTGCAACTTGACCAAGACTTCCAAATGCTTCCACTCTTTGGTCGTAACCATAGGTTGCTCTACGGCAGTTGTCAATAACTGCAAGAGCGCCACTCTTAAGTTTTAAGGTGATAATAGCAGTGTCAATGTCGCCTGCTTCGCCGATTGCAGGGTCAACGAGTACGCCACCAATAGCATAAACTTCTTCTACTTCGTCACCACTCATAAATCTTACCATATCAAAATCGTGAATAGTCATATCAAGGAAGATACCACCACTTACTTTAATATAACTTACAGGGGGTGCACCGGGGTCGCGTGAGCAAATTTTAAGAATATTAAGGTCGCCGATTTTGCCTGCTTTAACTGCTTCTCTTGCTGCAATAAAGTTATGGTCAAATCTTCTATTGAAACCTACTTGATACTTTACGTTAGACTTCTTGAGAGCCTCCATTACTTCTTTAATCTTGTTTACGTCGTGGTCAATGGGCTTTTCGCAGAAAATATGTTTGCCTGCTTCAATGGCTTCAAGACTTATTTTAGAGTGGGTGTCGGTTGAGGAGCAAATAAGAACGATTTCAATATCCTTATCTTCCAAAATCTTATGATAATCGGTATAAATTTCATTTATGCCCATTTCCTTTGCCCATGCAATGGTTTCATCGTTCATAAATGGGTCGGCGATAGCCTTAACGGTAGCGCCTTTTACGAATCTCATAACTGATTCTCCGTGTACTTTGCCGATTCTACCGGCACCAATAATACCTATGTTCATCATAGTTCTTTTCTCCTATTAATTAGATTTTACCAATGGTCTTAATGTATTTTCTTGCCTTGATTGCATATTCAAGGGGATTAGCAATTTGTGGGTCTTGTTCTGCTTCAACGAGTAGCCAACCTTCATAGCCTGATTTTGCAATAACTTCAAAGATAGGTGCAAAATCAATTGAGCCGTCGCCGGGAACGGTAAAGGTGCCCTTTCTAACACCTTGAAGGAAACTTAAATGATTTCTCTTAACTTCTGCAACTACGTCGGGGCGGATATCCTTTAGGTGAACGTGCTTAATTCTACCGATATACTTTCTAAGCACTCTCATATAGTCTTCACCACAATATGCAAGGTGACCACTATCAAAAAGTAGGCTTACGAATTCAGGATTGGTGCCTGCCATAAACTTATCAATTTCTGCTTCAGTTTGAATAACGGTACCCATATGATGGTGATAAGTTAGGTTGATGCCGTATTCGGTAAGTGCAATTTCACCAAGGCGATTTACTGCCATAAACATAAGGTTCCATTCATCGTCGTTCATAACGTATTTCTTTTCAAATACGGGGGTTTCCATTTGACCTTGAATGGAGTAACTTTGTTCACTGATACCTATAACCTTAGCGCCCATTGCCTTTAAGAACTTACACTTTGCTCTAAATTCCGTTTCTACTTCGTAGAAAGGCTTAGTAAGAATGAAACTTGAAAACCAGCAGTTTGCAATCTTAAGTTTTCTAAGATTTAACGCCCTTCTTAGGGTGTTAATCTTCGTTGGGTACTTGTTGCCGATTTCACAGCCTTTGTATCCTGCAAGAGCCATTTCGCTTACGCATTGTTCAAAGGTAACTTCACTACCTAAATCGGGCATATCGTCGTTGGTCCAACCAATGGGAGCAATTCCTAATTTGATTTTCTTTTTGTCTAACATAGTTTACCTCGTAAGTATTATTTAATATGGTCTAAAAGGTCTTGAAGGGCCTCTTGTTGCTTGTTGTTTCTGGGGTTATGGGTTACGCCACATTGCCAGAATCCACCTTCGTATCCGTCGGTCATGGTCTTTGGTAGTACCTTAATATCAATTAAGGTAGATACGCTTTGTTTCTTGATTTCTTCAAGGGCAACCCTAAGTTCTTCTTCCGTAGTAGCAGAGTAGGTCTTAAGTCCGTATCCACTTGCAGAAAGAGCATAGTTTACGGGAACGAATGGAGTATCTGCCTTAGCGCCGTAACGGAATTCCGTTGCTAAACTCTTGATGCCCTTGCCCATTTGAAGGTTGTTGATGCATCCAAAACCACCGTTATCAAAGAGAAGTACGTTAATCTTTACTCCTTCTTGCATTGCAGTTACGAGTTCACTATGGAGCATAAGGTAACTGCCGTCGCCACACATTGCGTATACTTCTTTATCGGGACAAGCAAGTTTAGAGCCGAGCGCACCTTGAATTTCATAACCCATACAGGAGTAGCCGTATTCCATATTGTAGGTATAAAGTTCTTCCGTTTCCCACATTCTTTGCATATCGCCAGGAAGTGAGCCTGCTGCACCAACCACGATAGCATCCTTTTCTATCATTTCTCTAACGATACCGAGTGCCGTTGTTTGAGCAAGTTTAGAGCCGGTTGCTTCGTTGAAGTCTTTTAGCGTGGTAGGAGTGAGTGCCTTAACCTCGGGGATAAGGTCTTCTGAATACTTGATGGAAGTTAATCTTTCCATTTCTTTTGCCCATTTTTCTTGAGCATTCTTATACTCTTCAGTGTATGCACTTTCATACCCTTGAATCTTTGATTCAACTGCGCTTAAGGTCGCTTTAACGTCGCCCGTTGCGTAAACTGCATTCATTTTTCTTCCGTGGAAGGTAGAAGTGTTGATGGTAACTACTTTTGCATCTTCGTTAAATAACGTTTTAGATGCGGTAGTAAAGTCGGTAAAACGAGTACCAAGACCAATAATGAGGTCTGCCTTCATTGCTACCTCGTTAGCGCATCCGTTACCAGTAACGCCTAAGCCACCGAGATAGTAAGGAGAAGTGCAAGGAATGGTTGACTTTCCTGCTTGCGTTTCTGCAAATGGTACGTTGTGAGCCTTACAGAAGTCTTCTATAACCTTGCCTGCCTCACTATATCTTGCACCGCCACCCACGATAACGAGTGGGTATTTGGATTCCTTAATTGCCTCTGCAAGTTCGTTTAATTCTTCTTCAACTGCTACGGGACGAGTGATACGGTGCACTCTCTTTTCAAACATATACGCAGGGAAGTCGTAAGTTTCGCCTTGTACGTCTTGTGGCATTGCGATACATACTGCGCCGGTGTGAGCAGTATCGGTTAACGCTCTCATTGCATTGTTTAACGCACTTTCAAGCATTTCAGGGCGAGAAATTCTGTCAAAGTATCTCGTTACAGCCTTATATGCATCGTTAGTAGTTACGTTTAAATCGTAGGTTTGCTCCAATTGTTGGAGTACGGGGTCCGGTCTACGCGTTGCATAAGTATCGCCCGGGAGAAGTAAAAGTGGAATATTATTAACGGTAGCACAAGCCGCCGCCGTTACCATATTTGCAGCACCGGGTCCTATGGAAGAAATGCAAGGCATAATCTTTCTACGATTATTTTGTTTAGCATAACTCATCGCAACGTGTGCCATACCTTGTTCATTCTTACCTTGGTATACTTTCAAACTATGTTCAGCCATAGCAAGTGCTTCGCCCATACCAAGTACGCATCCGTGACCGAATACGGCACATACGCCTTCAACGAACTTTTCTTCCTTTCCGTCAAAGGAAACGTATTGATTATCAAGATAGCGAATTACGGCTTCGCCAACCGACATATTAATTCTTTTCATTTAATCCTCCAATAGCCAAGTAAATTCGGGCATATCAGTCCTTGTGTTATCCCATGGGTCGCCGGGAAGATGACGTATCATCCAAGCGCAATACATAGGATATCCGGGAGCAGTAACTTGTGCGTGGGTTTTACCACCGGGGAACATACCTACGGAACAATCTTTTATGGTGTAAGCCTTGTCTCCTATAAAGCAAGCGCCAAAGCCTTCCTTTCTATCAAATTTGTAGTAGTACACTTCGGGTTGTGGATGATAGTGGGGAATATAACTCCACCATCTACCTTGACGAGCGTATACTTCGCCAAGTACCATGTTGGAATATGGAGCAACCTTAATATTGATAATATCCACTACGTCTCTGACTGCCGTATTTTCCCATCTTCCTTCACAGGATACGAAAGAAGATATATCTTCTTTTCTATAAAGTTTAGAGGGGAAATCTTTATCGTTTTCCGTTGATTGAACGAGGATTTCAGAGTATTCGTTTGCTTCAACTACAACTTCTACGTCCTTTGATACGTGTAAACAAGTGGGAGCATCGGTAAACACACCACTGCGAACTGCTTTTTCTTCCTTTTCTTCATAGAAGAAGGTTATATCGCCTTTAAGAAGAAGAATTGCCGTTTCCATTAGTGGCTCCAAAAGGGTGATACTCTCACCCTTCTTAAGATTATATGCCGTAACGTTCATTAGCATATCTTTCGTATTGTCGTATACGCGCGTTAAAACTTGTTTACCACCTTTGAATTTAGGATACTTAAACATATCGTTTCTCCTTTTATGCCTCTATAGCAATTCCCTTTTCAAGGCGCATTGCCTCAAGTTCGCGGGTAATCTTATCTTTCTTA
>JAZQVF010000057.1:0-1687 GCA_045631675.1 Candidatus Stercoripulliclostridium sp. | reverse complement strand
TATGTAAAAGGCGTTAGTTTAGATGAAGAATGAACAAAAGAAGGTCTCGCAAGGGGTGGCTGTAAAAGTAGTACTGCGCCCCGCAGGGAGACTTGGTTTTGTGAAATTATTCGCCTAAATAACGCGTTTTACTAACGGGTTTACCACTCCTTCGCCCCATCATGCTTCACATCATCATAAAACTCAAAATACTTGCGCTTCGCTTCTGCAAGCGCTCTTTCTCTTGCTCGCTTTTTGGCAAGTTCTTCTTTTGTGAGCGTTTTCTTAACGGGGGTAGGTTGTTGTATTTCTTTCTTTTCTTCCATAACTATCTTGGTAAAATGATTTTGGGCTCTTTGTGATTCTTTTTGTAAAGAATACATTTGCTACCGATTGCGCATACGGGCTCTGCTCCGGTTGCTTCTGCAAGTTCTTGTACTGCAAGTTTTGCATCGTAGTCGGAGTTGCGAAGTACGGTAATCTTAATTAGTTCTCTCGCTTCAAGTGCCTTTAAGATTTCCGTTGCCATAACGTCGGTAATTCCACCCTTTCCTACTTGGAAAATGGGTTCTATATTGGTTGCAAGTGATTTGAGATAACTGCGTTGTTTGCTTGTTAACATATTTACTCCTCTATTTCAAATTCCTTTAAAATTTCTTTGTAGTCGCGATACTTATTGATTACTTCAATATGTGGGCGAGTTTTAGAAGTTTGAAGATGCTTTTCGCAATCTTCTTTCTTTTCCCACAACTCTTCAAAAACTATCTTCAATGCATTCTTGCCTTTGTATGCAACACAATTAAAGTATAGGTTGCCCTCGTCTTCCTTACTTGCTAATGCGTGTGCTTTGCAGTTAGAAAGGAATTCATCCCTTACCTTTTCATCTTTAGATAGACATAAACTTTTAATTTTTAATAGATACATATTAAATCTTCCTTATTAAATTGAGATAGAATTCCACACATTCGTATATGCCCTTAAAGGTAATACGCTCGTTGTGTCCGTGAATTGTCCTTCTTTCTTCACTGCTCATAGATTGTGCACTGAAACGATAAACCTTGTCGGAAATTTTACCATAGTGTTGTGAGTCTGAGCAAGCAAACATTAGATATGGCGTTACGACTGCATCGGGGAAAGTTTCTTCAACTGCACTCTTTACAACTTCAAATTCTTCACAATCGGTGCGTGAAACGACTGATGGGTTGTTGCCGTTTACAACGGTTAACTCTACTCTATCATCATCAATTACCTTCTTTACGTATTCAATGGTACTTTCCATAGTTTCACCCGTCATAATACGGAAGTTGGAAAGCATTTCTGCTTGAGCGGGAAGTACGTTTCTACCATTAGAGCCTTTCATTTGAGTAAATGCACAAGTAGTACGCATCAAGGCGTTAATTTCTCCACCACCCATCTTGCCTATTAAGGATAAAACGGGTTTAAAGAGCCACATATTAGCAAAAATTAAACGATATAGGAAGGTTGAGCGTCTGCCGAGCGTATCAAACAATGCAAGAGTGGGAGCAGTAAAGTTTGCCTTGAAAGGCTTGCTTTCAATTTTAGTACAAGCCTTGGAAAGTATACCAATAGGTGTGTTAGCAGGAGGTGCTGATGCGTGTCCACCCTTGGATTTTACGGTATAGGAAAGGTTTAACATACCCTTTTCTGCAATACCTATAACTGCTACTCTATCCTTAACTCCGGGGAA
>JAZQVF010000056.1:0-1880 GCA_045631675.1 Candidatus Stercoripulliclostridium sp. | reverse complement strand
CGTAGTATCCTTTAATTCTTCCCTAAACGCCTTTCTTATCTTAGCGTCAGTTGCAGTATCAACTGCGCTCGTAGAGTCGTCTAAAATCATAATTTTAGGCTTTTTAATGAGCGCCCTTGCAATACATAGACGTTGCTTTTGTCCGCCTGATACGTTAACACCGCCTTGTCCTAAGTCTGTTTCGTAGCCATTTGGGAAACTCGTTACGAAATCGTGTGCTTGTGCAAGGCGAGCACATTCCATAATCTCTTCATCACTTGCGTTGGGATTACCCCATTTTAGGTTTTCCTTTATTGTGCCACTGAATAATACGTTCTTTTGAAGCACCATTGCTACGCTATCGCGTAAAGTGTGGATTTTATATTCTCTTATATCCCTTCCACCTACTTTAACCGAACCGCTTGATACGTCGTATAGGCGTGGAATTAGTTGAACGAGAGTGGATTTTGAAGAACCCGTACCACCAATAATACCAACGGTTTCCCCTGCCTTGATTTCCAAGTTGATATTTTTAAGTACGTATTTGTCTTCCCCTTCTAAGTATCCAAAATTTACCTTTTCAAAGGTAATAGAACTGTCTTTTACTTCAAGAGTTGCATCAGCATTATCATCGTTTATGTCGGGGTTTTCGGACAAAACTTCCGATGCACGTGCAACTGATTGCATGCTCATAAAGATATTTACGAAGGTGATTGCTACCATAAGTAGCGCCATTAAAATTTGGTTATTGTAGGATATGAAGGTGTTGAGTTCGCCAAGCGTCATTCCCGTACCGTTAAGTACCATACTTCCACCAAACCATACTACGCATACCATACCTACGTACATACATAGTTGAACCATAGGTTGAGCATATACCATAACCTTTTCCGCTCTTTTTTGCGCCCTTTGTATATCCGCCGCCGTTTTTCTAAAACTTTCCGTTTCGTGGTTTTCTCTTACGAATGCTTTAACTACTCTTATTGCCCTTAAGTTTTCTTGTAGCCTTGAGTTCATATTATCAAACTTCTTGAACATTTTGCCAAAAAGTGGGAATACTATCATACCTACAAATGCAATTGCTACGATCATAACGGGTGCAATCGCTACGAAAATTAGGCTTAGTTTCCAATTGATACTTATGGACATAGCAACGCTAAAAGCAAACATTATGGGTGAACGGAATGCTATACGGATAAGCATCATAAATGCGTTTTGAATGAAAGTTACGTCGGTAGTTAAACGAGTGATAAGCGAGCCTTGTGAAAATTTATCTACGTTTCTAAAACTGAAACTTTGTACTGCATCAAACAATTTCTTTCTAAGATTTCTTGCAAAACCTTGTGATGCAACTGCTGCAAACCTTGCTGACAACGCGCCCGTTAATAAAGCACCGAAGGCAAGCGCGAGCATTATTCCACCTTGTGTCCATACTACGCTCATATTGGGTGCAACTACGCCGTCGCCTATACCTTGGTCTATAAGTTTTTGCATAACCATAGGAATTAGTACTTCAAGTATTACTTCCATCACAATGAAAAGGGGTGCGAGTATCGTTGGTACACCGTATCCCTTTACACATCCGAAGAATTCCTTAAAAGATATATTTTTAAAGTCTATCTTTATTGGCTCCTCTCCATCTATTTTTTTAACTTTATTTCTCGCCATAAGTCACCTTATATTTTAATGACAATAATTTTATTGTGAAATACTTAATTTTTTATTAATTACCATTTGCTATTTTATCTAAAAATTCATCAGCCTTTGCCATAATTGCAGGGGTGCCTTTCATAAATGGTAATAGGTGAGAGCAGTGACTATCTCCTCTTGCCCTTGCAATAAAGTAGTCGTATTCCACTCCCTTTCTTTCTAATGCAAGTAACATATCTTCAATTTGACCA
>JAZQVF010000055.1:0-6415 GCA_045631675.1 Candidatus Stercoripulliclostridium sp. | reverse complement strand
CTAATTTTTACGCCAACACATTCTTCGTGTGAGGCTCCGTAAATTTCTACGTTAAAGTTCATTACATTCACCTCCTAAGGAGATAAAATCTTATATGAAATCCGGGTAAGATTTAGAAACACATTCCACACCATTCACCCTTGCGCCATCTTCTATTTGCGAGGACAAAATAATGCCACTCATTGCAATTCTATGGTCGTTTGCACTATCTATAGTGCCACTCTTCAATGGGCATCTACCCCAGATTTTTAGGTAGTCCTCTCCACTTTCCACTCTAACGCCTACGTTTGAAAGCATATCGCAAACGGTAGCTACTCTATCACTTTCCTTAATTCTAAGGCGCTTTACTCCGGTTATGGTGCTAACACCCTCCGCACAAGCACAAGCTACTGCAAGTATTGGCACTACGTCGGGAGAGTTGTCGGCATTAAAGTCAATGGCCTTGAGCGAACTCTTTTCCACCTTGATTTCATTATCTTCTATTTTAACTTTACCACCCATCTTGCGTGCAATCTCAATTATTACACTGTCGGGTTGTGCGCTTGGATATGATAATCCATTAAGAGTAATTGAGCCGTTTAACAATGCTCCTACTATCCAAAAACAAGCACTTGACCAGTCACCGTCAACGTTAATTTCTCTTGGAGCATTGCTTGGATTATTTACATTAACAATATACTTATCCTTGTTGTTTTCCACCTCTACTCCAAACTTTTTAAGTACGTCCAAGGTAACGTCAACGTACCCCTTTGAGGTAACCTTGCCTGTGGTTATTATGGTGCCACCACCAAGTGCGTATAAGGTAAAAAGTAGGCCGGTAAGATACTGACTACTGAGTGATGGATCTATTTCAAAAATGTTGCCATTGTAGCTACCTTCAACTTTGGTTGGAAGAAAATTGCTTTCCACCTCTACACCAACTTTTGCCATAGTCTCTTTTAGTGCAGTTATGGGTCTTTCGCCTATTCTCCCTTCACCTACCATAGTAAAGCTTTTTCCATAAACAGGTAGCAGTGGAAGAAGAAAACGCATGGTAGAGCCACTTTCTTTTACGTTGAAGGTTACATTCTCGCTAACAAGGGTTGAAGGGGTAATTTCAACGCCACCTTCTATCCTTACAACCTTTGCTCCAAGGCTTGCAATACATTTAAGCGTTGCAATGATATCGTTTGAGTTTAGGTTTCCGAGTATTCGCGTTTGGTTTCTTGAAATTGCGCTTGCAAGAATAAGTCGGTGTGCTACCGACTTTGACGAGGGTGGGGTTACGTCCCCACTCAAATATGACTTTTTGACAACTACGTTAGTCATTTTTCTTCCTTGCTTTTTTGTCTGCAACTTCCTTCATTTCACTACCTTCTTGAAGCAGTGCTTTTAGTTTTTCTTCATCGCCACTTTGAATTGCATTTTTATATTCGGTTACGTGTTTTTCAAGGTCTTCTATAGCCTCTAAAAGGTATTCCCTATTTGCCATAAAGAGTTCAGTCCACATTGTGGGGTTAAGTTTTGCTACTCTCGTTAAATCTCTAAACGAGCCTGCTGAATAACCTACGTGCTCTGCACTCAACGGATTTTTAACGTAGGATGAACTTAAGATATGTGCAAGTTGTGAAGTGTAAGCAATTACTTTGTCGTGCCTATCGTAACCCGACATCGTTATGCCTTCACACTTCATTTCCTTAAAGAATTCTTTCATCTTTTCAACTGCTGGAAGGTCGTCCATATCAACTGGAGTCATTATGATATAGGCATGTTCAAAAAGCGTTGCAGTTGAGTGAGAAACACCTGAAAACTCCCTTCCTGCCATAGGATGTCCACCTACGAAAAAGACTTCGGGATATTGCTCTTTCAACGATGCCATCTTTTTGACAATATCTTTTTTTACCCCTGCACAATCAAATACGATTGCTCCACTCTTTAGTTTCGGGGTAAGCATTTCAAGTAGGCTTAGAGTTGCACGTGGATTGGTTGCTATAATTAATAGGTCAACGTCAAGTTGATCTTTAGAAATATCTAACACGTCGTGGTAGGCATTGAGAAGTGAGCCCTTCTTTAGAACTTCATCGCTTATATCGTATGCTAATACGGTATGCGTAGTATTACGCATAATTTGTCTTGCAAGCGAGCCACCTATTAAACCTAAACCAACAATTCCAACTTTCATTATCTTTCTTTGTTTACAAGTGGTAACATTACGTCAATTGCCTTTACGACGTCGGCAAATTGGTCGGGGCGAAGTGATTGTGCGCCGTCACAAAGTGCCTTTTCGGGATTATTGTGAACTTCAATGATAAGTCCATCTGCGCCTGCTCCTACAGATGCAAGACTCATTGGCTTTACAAGACGGCTTAAACCTGATGCGTGTGATGGGTCTACGATAACGGGTAAGTGCGTTTTTTCCTTGAGAAGGGGTATTGCACTAAGGTCTAACGTATTGCGCGTGTATGGCTCAAAAGTACGAATACCACGTTCGCATAACACGATGTTTTCGTTCCCTTCACTCATAATGTATTCGGCACTCATAAGCCATTCTTGCATAGTGTTTGCAAGTCCCCTTTTGAGTAGTACGGGCTTATTTAAGCGACCGACTGCTTTAAGAAGGTCAAAGTTTTGCATGTTTCTTGCACCTATTTGCACCATATCAACGTCTTCAAAGGCATCAATATACTTTTCTGACATAATTTCAGTTACGATGGGAAGTCCTACTTCTTCTCTTGCCTTTTGCAAAATCTTTATGCCGTCAACTCCCATTCCTTGGAAAGCATAAGGTGAGGTACGTGGCTTGAATGCGCCACCTCTAAGCATCGTTGCGCCTGCATCCTTTACTGCCTTTGCGATTTCAATAACTTGCTTTTCACTTTCAACACTGCAAGGTCCTGCAATAATTGGGAAATGCTTGCTACCAAATTTAACACCTTTGACGTCTATGATGCTATCTTCTGGATGAAACTTTCTGTTTGCATTTTTGAAGGGATCTTGTATGCGAGTAACTGCATCAACGATCTCAAGAGATCTTAAAAGTTCAATATCCACTCTTGAAGTATCGCCAATTAAGCCTATGATGGTTGCATTTGAGCCTGCAGAAATATGGGTATCAAGACCTAAAGACTTAATCCAATTGATAAGTTTTTCAAATTCACGCTTAGAACATTGATTTTTTACCGTTACTATCATAATTCGTACCTTCTTTTTAATATAAAAACCACGCTACTGCGTGGTCTTAATTACTCTTTTTATGCTATAAAAAAGCCCACGCTTAACTATACCGTCTTGCGGTAAAAGTAATAAAAACCATAAAAGTTGATAAAGTTAGTAGTCTTTTTCATACTCAAATTATATTCCTATTAGATTTCATTGTCAAGAGGTGAAATTGTTTTTTCACCATATTTTTTAACGGTTAAACACTATCGTCTTGCTCTCGCCTTTCCCAAATGAAACAACGTGGCTATCCCCTCCATATAAGGATATTTTTATATCTTGTGCTTCATAACTCGTTACCTTTACTATGGCTTTAGTTTCCGTCCACGTAATATCCACCTGCGCTCTCGTCCTTGCCATAAGTCCACGGATACTACCGCTTTCCCATTCCTTAGGTAATGCCGGGAGCACCTCTATTTCCCCTGTATTGGAATAAAGCAAACTCTCGTTTATTATCCCAACCATTCCAATCCCGGTATCAGTACAATATGCACCGTAACTTCTATCCGTATTGTGGTCGGTCATCATAGAAGTATAGTATATTTTACTGCTTGAAAGAGTATATAAGGTAGAATATACCGTTTCTGCATTCTTGAGTCTTGCACCTACCAACGCCTTATGCACCCAACCATGTGATGCGGTATCGTCTTTGCCAGCATTTATCCTATTGCGATTCAAAATAGCCTGATTGCAAGCATCTCTTAATGCTAAATCGTTTTGTGCTTCATAAGCAGGCCAAGCGGGATATAGATGAGATACGTGCCTATGCTCGTTGTTTTCCTCATATTCATCCATTGCCCATTCGCATAAAGCACCCGTTTCATCAAGTTTATAGTCGGGTAGTAACGTTAAGAGATTTTCCCACTTTGCAACCCTTTCTTCATATCCTTCTTGTTTTAGGATATTTTCCATTCGGATAGTCATATTCAATCCATCGCGTGCTGCGGATATGTCCATAGTTGCATTCGCAGTTATAGTTGACGTATAGCCAAGAGGATGATTTTCAGGAGAATAACTTGGAATAATAAGATACTTCTCACCATCGTTTAGAGTCGTTTTACCCTTTTCGTATCTTGCCTTTCCCGTTACGTCGGTAAAGTATTCCGGGGTTACTAACTGCTCCCAAAAGTTTGCTTGCTTGGTAAGTAACGGAAGTAGAATATCACTTTCTAAATCTAAAACACTCCCTTCGTATTCAACCTGCACGTTGCCGTAACATTGATAGAATTCATATATAGGTAGCAATAGCCAACTTGCACCTGCATTCCAATATTGGAATGGATAGGCGGCATCGTACTCCACCATCATCGCCCTATCACCATCGGTATTAACGGGGGCTTGTATGGCGTTTTCCATACCATATACCATCTTTGCATTCTCTTCCCAATCGGGAATTTGCCTTAAAATAAACTTTATATAACCTATTCCCGCATCATATACGTTGCCCGTATTCATTCCCGAAACTTGTAAGTTAACGTTGGCGTCTAAGGTGTAGATGCTACGCCAACCGGGATTCCACTCGCCCGTCCATAATCCGTATAAACGTGGTGCGAGCGTGCCTGCGCAACATATTTGGTTATATCTACCTTGCTTGTAGGCAAGGGTAATGAATTCGTCTTCTACTTCCTTAGATTTCCTTGAAAGATTAAGTAGTTTTTCATTGGAAAGACTACGAGTTTCACCAAGGTCAAATTGAACTGCATTCATTAATGGATAGTGCAATTCTTTATGAGCAAATAATGCACTTTGGTAGTTGAATGTGCCATTTTGAGTATACTTATCTTCTACTTCTTGGGTATAATCATAGAGTTCGTTTAGTAGATCGTAATCGTTTAAATTTCTAAAATCAGCATAAGAACACATATTAAAAGTGCGCTTGGAAACACTTATTAAATAAACCTCTCTCGCACCCTCAATTTTGATTTCAGGGCTACTGCTTAGGCACTCAGTATCTCTTGTGCTTTTGCCTTCCACTCTTTCTTTGTTACCGCCTACGGTGATTACTCGCGTAAAGCCTACGTAACCACCGTCTTTGAGTTCACTGCCATCATAAGACGGATACTTGGCGACTTCCGCAATATAAGAGCAATCATCTGCCACTATCTTCTTATATTGCATATTCCTTTCATCACCCCTACCAAAGTTAGGCATAGCGGAATTATCGTCAATTGATAACGTAAGGCTTATCTTCTTGCCCTTTGAAGACTCGGTTATCTTTGTGATGGTAACGTTATCTTCCCTTGACGTAAACGTTGCTCTTTCCCAAGTGCCGTTAATATCGGTATACTTTACACCAACTTCGGCTGTATCGTAATTAGTGTATCTAACGTAATTGTAGTATACGTGCTTTTTACTTGATATTCTCAAACGATGAGAAGGATGATAGGAATAGAAGAAAGTGCGCCATCTATCATTGACGTTCCACGTGTCGTCATAGTTTATTACCGCTTGACGTGCATCGTGAAGTTCTGCCCCTACCTCTTCCGGGGTAAACCTTGGGTCTTGAGACGGCATAATGAAGAAAATATTTTGGTAAATGTGAGTATCGTTATATGGTGCGCCTGCAACCACAACACCATTTTCACCATTACCACTGACCATACCTTCTCGCCACGCAACACCGTTTCTACCATTGGTACTTAACTCGCTAAAAGTATTGGAGTAACTGACGTTAGTTTGATTTTCAAGCATGCTAATATCTCCGTACAAAAAATTATTGCTAAACGTAGGCAAAAAACCACTAAGAATTACGGCACAAGTTAGTGCCGTAATCAAAATGACAAAGGTGGATTTAAGTTTACTTTTTAGCATGATATTTTGTTTTTGGAATTATTTTTTATTTATCAATGCTGTTCGCTAAGATAATGCGTTTTACCATTTGTTGTACATTTTTTCACAGAAAGCATACATATCCTTTATTTCAAGGACAGTGCCGTCATCAAGCGTTACCGTACCATTCCAATAGCCGTGTACTTGGTGGCAATCGGTTTTTGCAACGCCTACGTTTAATGGATTATAATTGTCAAAGAATGGCGTCATTACAAGGTCAAGTCTGCCGTCATCGGACTTAAAATGCCAAGGTTCCATCCAACGTCCGTCCGGTTGATCTACTACGTCAACTGCACCTATCTTATGTGCTTTTCCATCGTAGAAAAGCATAGTTTCGGTAGCGTTTTCTTCAATGCCGATACCCCACGTTAGCTCAAATCCGAAAAGTTTA
>JAZQVF010000054.1:0-4658 GCA_045631675.1 Candidatus Stercoripulliclostridium sp. | reverse complement strand
CTTTTGTGCTGCTTGAAGTGCTTCTTGAATAACAACGCTATCGTCGGCTACACTTGAACCACAACGTGAGCAAAAACGGCTACCTTCTTGATAAATTTCGCCACATGCCTTACACTTTGCCATAATCCACTTCTCCTTAATGCGGGGACGCGCCTCGCGTTATAAAAGTAATATCGGCTACTATTATACAAGATAAAAATGTAAATTACAATACCTTTCCAAAAAATAATTTGACAAATTTTCACAAATCCTTCACATATTTACTTATGTTTTACTACGTAAGTGCCTTGCGCCGTAGAATTCGGAGTTCGGAAGTCGGAATGATTATGTTCCTTTTAGTTTGAGTTTGTTTCGTAGTTAAATAAATTTTCGGTAAAACGCGTTTATTTGGATGAAAGACGAAGGAAAAGAAAAAACCCGAGGGGTTGCTGTACTGACGTACTGCGCCCCGACGGGTTTTATTGTTTTTCAAAGTATTTCGCCAAAGAAACGCGTTTTACTTGTTGAAGGAGTCCTTAAGAGACACAATCCTGTAAAATTTTGATGCGCCATCTGCGTTTTTACCAGCATACTTATAGTATGCCGCTCTCATAAATTGATAACTCTTGCCTACTTCACCTTGTTCAAGGAACAATTCGCCCTTTGCTCCCTTTACGATTTCAAGAGAATTAGGATTCAAACGATCGTTAAAATCGGTTACTTCTTCGGTTGCATCAACAAGTAGACTTTCGTACTTGTAAAGTTCACAATCAACGCACTTGTTTGCAGATACCCATTGTACTACGCCTTTAACTTTAATGCCTGCGTTTACACCACCTTGTGCGCTGTCTTCAATGTATTCACAGTGCACAGCCTTAGGCACACCGTTATCGTCAAGATCAGTGGCAACGTGCTTTAGGATATAGGAGCCCTTTAATCTCACCATACCACCTTCAACAAGTCTCTTATACTTGGGTGGTGGCACGAGTGCAAAGTCGCTATCTTCAATGTAAATCTCTTTTGTTAAAACTACCTTATGGGTACCCGAAGTTTCACTATTGGGATTATCAACTACGTCAAACTCTTGTTCTTCGCCGTCTTCCATATTGTCAATTATAACCTTTAAAGGTCTTTCAACAACCATTGCTCTGTCGGCATTTGCATTAAGATATTCTCTTACGCAGAACTCAAGAAGTGCAGGGTCAACTTCACTATTTGCCTTGGCAACACCAACGCGAGAGCAGAACTCTTTTACTGCCTCTGCAGGATATCCCCTTTCACGCATACCACTAAGTGTGGGCATACGAGGGTCGTTCCAGCCTTCTACGTGGCCGTTTTCAACGAGTTTCTTGAGATAGCGCTTTGACATAATCGTGTTCTTTATGTTAAGTCGTGCAAACTCAATTTGACGTGGGGGATTTTCAAACTCACATTGTTCGCAAACCCAATCGTATAAAGGACGATGGTCTTCAAATTCAAGCGTACAAATAGAGTGGGTAACACCATCAAGAGCATCGCCGATAGGATGAGCAAAGTCGTACATTGGATATACGCACCATTTGTCTCCCGTACGATGGTGATGAGCACGGAGAATACGATAGATTACGGGGTCACGCATATTCATATTGGGACTTGCCATATCTATTTTAGCACGGAGCACCTTAGAGCCGTCTGCATACTTGCCCTCTCTCATTTCACGGAAAAGAGTAAGATTTTCTTCAATTGAACGATTGCGATAAGGGCTTTCCTTACCAGGCTCTTTTAAAGTACCACGAGTTTCCCTAATTTGGTCTGCGTTATAGTCACATACGTAAGCAACGCCTTTCTTGATTAGTTTAACTGCAAGGTCGTAGGTTTGTTCAAAGTAGTCGGATGCATAAAGTTCCTTGTCCCACTTAAAACCAAGCCACTTGATGTCTTCTTTGATGCTTTCAACGTATTCAACGTCTTCCTTAGTAGGATTGGTATCGTCAAAACGAAGGTTACACATTCCGTTAAACTTTTCCTTAATACCAAAGTTGATGCACAAACTCTTGGAGTGTCCTACGTGCAAATAGCCGTTGGGTTCAGGTGGAAAACGGGTATAAATTAGGTTATGCTTTCCGCTTTCAAGGTCGTTTACGATGATGTCTTCAATAAAGTTTGATGGTTCAAAATTCATAGTTTGCTCCTATTATTTTCCGCATTGACACTTACGTGGGAAGGTGAGTTTGTCCGACTCAACCACCATTTGGTCGCCTTTGCGAGTAAATCCAAATTTCAAAAAGTAATCGCTGGCGTAGTCGGAGTATATTCTATCCGTTACGTCAATGAATACGTTCATAAGGCTACGAGTCAGGAAATCTCCATAGCCTTTACTTCTATACTCTTCAAGTATGCCTACTTCCAAGATATGCATTTCTTCCGGGGTAACTTTAAGTCTTGCCATACCTATAGGAGTATCGTTTATATACAAAAGATAGGCAACGTCTCCCACCATATCACAATTAAATATGGCGTTATGCAGTTCGTTTAAGAGCCTTTTGTCGTTGCTTGCACCGAGTGATAACATTACTCTTCCCCTATCTCTTTGCTTTCAATATTTTCTTCAACTGCGCCAACTTCTTCTACCACTTCAATAGTTTCAGTTACGGTAGCGCATTCGCTTGCGCCCTCTAAAGCAAGTGCCTTGTTTTCCATTTCAGCAAGTTTATCAAGCGCTTCTTGCACTTCACTTCTCTTGAGTTTGCAAGTGGAGAATATAGCAATACCTGCACCAACAGAAAGTATTACGCCTATACACATAACCCAACCGAGATTTGCAGCAACTTCAGGCGTTTGCGTAGTGCTACCTTCTTGGAAACCAATTACGTCAAGCATAACGCCAAGCACTGCGTTTGATATTGCTTGTCCGGTCTTGTTTGCAAAAGTAAGGAAACCCGAATAGGTTGCAGTCTTGTCTTCGCCACTCTTAACCTTGTCAATAAGAACTACGTCGCCTATCATTGCTACGGGTAGACTATAAAGTACGCCCGTACCAAAACCTGCAAGCATTAGTGGTGGACAAAGAATGAGCGCATTCCACGTGCCTTTGTGTATAAGTTCAATTATGGGCGCACGTACAAGGAATACGAGAAGTAGTAGTAAACATCCTGCAAAACTTATACATTGCCCTAAGATGATTGCCTTTCTCTTGTCGTATTTCTTGGATATGTACATCCAGAATGGTTGTCCTGCAATGGTCATTATAAACAAACTTGCCATTGCCATATACATTTGGAACTTTGTCGTTTCAAAAGTAAAGGTGAATACGTTAAAGCCTACCGCAATAAGAATGGATGCAGAAACCATTGATACCATATAACCTATGGTTATGCCACGGAAATTCTTATCTTTTAGCGCACCAAAGAAGTTTACAAACATCTTCTTGGTGGACTTAATGCTGATTGGGTTTGCCTTATCTTTCTTGGCAATTTCCCTTAGTCTTGGTACGTGACTAAAGGTGCAAATTACCATAAATAGTCCAAATAGGATACAACAAGCGCTCGTTAGGTAACCGAAATCAAGATAACCTTGAGGATTAAAGCGTCCGTCAACAAGTTCGCCTGCTTCGTTTACGAAATCCTTTTGGAATACACCAATAAGAAGGGTAGGAAGAAGTATTCCAAGAATGGTGAATACGCTCTTTACTATTTGTATGTTAGCGCGCTCGTTGTAGTCGTTACTCATATCAAGAGATAACGCCGCAGTTGGAGTTTGGAACATAGTAGTAAAGGTCCTAAGCCCTATTATGCAAAGCATAAACCACAACATCTTTATAGCAGGACTGAAATGCATAGGTACCGACCATAAAAGTATGTTTACTATTACCATACCTATTGTGCCTATTAAAATAAATAGGTGACGTCTGCCCCAGAAGTTGTTTCTTGTGTTGTCACTGATAAAGCCCATTACGGGATCGGTTAGCGCATCCCATATAGTACCTACTGCAATAGCAATACCCATAAGAGTACCACTAACACCCATAACGGTGTTACCAAAGAATAACATATAGGAAGAGAAGGTATTAGCAATAAGACTATACCCTAAATCTCCAAAGCCCAAAGAAAGTTTTTGAGCCATTGTTACCATTGGTTTTTTGTTTGATTTTCCCTTTCTCATACCTTAGATTATAACACAGAGAAAAGTTGAATACAAGAGTTTATATATTTTATATATAAAAAACACGGTTGATAAAAATTAAATAGCGTATTAATTAGTGAGTTTATAAAATTAAAAACCGCTCTAACGTATCTAATTCACTTTTAGGCAAAAAAAATAAAGCCTCTCGGCTTCTGAAAAGGGAATAAATTGTACCTTATTGAACAGAACAGTATGTCGAGAAAGTTTAGGCACTCGGCATTATCCGTTAGTGCGACTAACAATTTCTTGTCAGCCTCGACAGGTTGCAGATTTCTCTGCTCCTTAAAAGGAGGTGATCCAGCCGCACCTTCCGATACGGCTACCTTGTTACGACTTCACCCCAGTCATTGATCTTACCTTACGCGGCTGCCTCCTTACGGTTAGCTCACCGACTTTGGGTACTCCCAACTCCCATGGCGTGACGGGCGGTGTGTACAAGACCCGAGAACGCATTCACCCCGACATTCTGATTCGGGATTACTAGCAACTCCGACTTCATGTGGGCGGGTTGCAGCCCA
>JAZQVF010000053.1:0-2466 GCA_045631675.1 Candidatus Stercoripulliclostridium sp. | reverse complement strand
TGCTGCACCCGTTACGCGCATTGCTGCGTAAACGTATGAACGGCCTGACAATGGGTCGCGGATAGCGCCACCGATACAAGTAGCAGCACCACCAAAAGGCTCAATTTCCGTTGGGTGATTGTGCGTTTCGTTCTTAAATAGGAGTAGCCAATCTTCATCTTTGCCCTCAACGTTTACCTTAATCTTTACGGTACAAGCATTAATTTCTTCACTTTCATCAAGTTTATTAAGATAACCTTGTTTCTTCAAAATCTTTGCAGCAATGGTACCAATATCCATAAGGTTGATGGGCTTAGTACGGTTTAACTCTTTGCGAGTAGCAATATATTCTTCATAGGTTGATTGAAGAAGTGCATCTTCAAACTTAACTGAATCAATGGTGGTATTGAACGTGGTGTGACGACAGTGGTCTGACCAGTAAGTATCAATCATACGAATTTCAGTAATGGTAGGATTACGATTTTCGGAAATGAAATATTGTTGGCAGAAGGTAACGTCATCAAGGTCCATTGCAAGGCCCATTTCCTTAACAAACTTGTCAAGTCCTTCTCTATCAAGATTAATAAAACCTTCTAAGGTTTGAACGCTCGTTGGAATTTCGTGCTTTGCCTTTAACGTTTCCACTTCTTCAAGACTTGCTTCGCGTGATTCAACGGGGTTGATTACGTGTTTCTTAATTTGGTTTAATTCAGTATCGGTAACGTTGCCGTAAACTGCATATACCTTTGCAGTCCTTACGAGTGGTCTTTCTTGTTGGCTAATTAATTGTATACATTGAGATGCAGAGTCTGCCCTTTGGTCAAATTGTCCGGGAAGAAATTCTACTGCAAAAACCTTTGCACCATCAGTTTCAATTGATGCCGTTGCGTTATCCATTTGTGGCTCGGAGAAAACGGTTTTAACGGAATAATCAAAAAGTGATTTTTCAATGTCTTCTACGTCGTAGCGATTGATAACGCGAATGGATTCTACGCTCTCGATTTCAAGAAGGTCTTGTACTTCTTTAGTAAGGCTATTTGCTTCATGGTCAAAGCCTGCTTTCTTTTCTACGTAAATTCTATAAACCATACTACTCTCCTACTTTTCTAATGCTCTTTTGCCTATATCTTTTCTAAAATATGCGTTGCCAAAATGAATTTTTTCCACCTTTTCGTATGCTTTCGCTACTGCCTCTTTTAGGTTATCTGCCGTTGCAGTTTCACCAAGTACTCTACCACCTGAAGTTACAAGTTTGCCATCTTTAAGGCTTGCGCCTGCAACGTATACGGAATCTTTAAGTTCACTTGGAATGGTGATTTCATAACCCTTTTCATAACTACTTGGATAGCCGTCACTTGCCATAATTACACAGCAAGCTGAGCCGTTACTAAACTTAACTTCGGTTTCTGCTAAGGTGCCGTTGGTAGTTGCTTGCATTATGGTTAGAAGGTCACTTTCAAGAAGGGGAAGTACTACTTGCGTTTCGGGATCGCCAAAACGACAGTTGTACTCAATAACCTTTGGTCCCTTAGGAGTGAGCATCAAGCCAAAGTATAGGCAACCTTTAAAGGTTCTACCCTCTTTGTTCATCGCCTCTATGGTGGGTAGGAAAATCTTTTCCATGCACTCTTTTTGAACGTCATCGGTGTAATAAGGATTAGGTGCAATAGTGCCCATACCACCAGTATTCAAGCCTTCATCGTTGTCTTTTGCTCTCTTATGGTCCATGGAAGATACCATAGGTACTACGACCTTACCATCGGTAAAGGAAAGTACGCTAATTTCAGGACCGGTAAGGAATTCTTCTATTACAACCTTAGAACCACTCTCGCCAAAGATTTTGCCCTCCATCATAGAGTTTACTGCATCCTTTGCTTCAGAAAGGTTCATTGCAATAATAACGCCCTTGCCAAGTGCTAAACCATCTGCCTTAATTACGATGGGCATATCTTGTTCTTCAAGATATTTAAGTGCTTTTTCTTTGTCGGTAAAGGTTTCGTAACTTGCAGTAGGAATACCGTATTTTTTCATAAGGTCCTTACTGAAAGCCTTACTACCTTCAATGATAGCGGCATTTTTGCTTGGTCCAAAACAAGGAATACCCTTTTCGGTTAGTGCATCAACACAACCAAGACAAAGTGGATCGTCGGGGGTAACTATTGCATAGTCTATACCCGTTTCACACGCAAACTTAACGATGCCGTCAATATCGGTTGCTTTAACGTTTACGCATATTGCATCATCCATACCACCATTACCAGGGCAGGCATAGATTTTAGATACCTTACTATTCTTTTTAATCGCTTTAATGACGGCGTGTTCTCTTCCGCCACTACCAACAACGAGTATTTTCATAATTTCACCTTTACTGAAATTTGTTTTTATAAGTGTATTAGTTTTATTAAACGAATTAGATACAAGCAAGACAAGGAAAAGAAAATAACTCAAGGGGTTGCTGTACTGAAGTACTGCGCCCTGCCGAGTTGT
>JAZQVF010000052.1:0-7612 GCA_045631675.1 Candidatus Stercoripulliclostridium sp. | reverse complement strand
CTCAAACAAAGTCAAGGTAAAACGCGTTAGTTTAGATGAAAGACAAGGCAAAAGGAAAACCCCGAAGGGTTGCTGTAGTTTTCCCTACTGCGCCCTGACGGGGTTTTTGTTTTAACGTGGTATTTCGCTAAAATAACGTGTTTTAACCTAACATGCGGATAGGAAGAACCATATATAAGAACTTATCGCCTTCCTTTGGTACTATGATAGTGGGAGAAGTTGCACCACTGAACTTAACGTCAATAAAGTCTTCCTTAATCTTACCAAGTGCGTCAGCAAGGAAACGAGAGTTGAATGCAATGTCAAGTTCTTTACCTTCAAGTACGCAGTTTACACTTTCACGAATCTTACCGATATCTGAGGTGGAGTTAATTTCAATAACGTTGCCTGAAATGGAAAGTTTTAAATAGTTGTGTTTTTGCTTTCTTGCAACGAGAGATGCTCTATCAAGACCACTAATAAACTTATCTTTTTCAAGGGTTACGTGAGTAGTAAAGGTTGCAGGGATAAGTTTTCTATAATCAATGAAGTCACCATCAATAAGGCGAGTAGTGATAACGGTGTTACCGAGATCAAAAAGAACTATGTTCTTTTGCATGGTGATCTTAACGATTTCATCGCCTTCTTCTAAAATCTTAGCGATTTCTGAAAGGGTTCTACCTGCAATAATAATTTTATAACTTTCAGTAGAAGAATCGGAAACTGCACATTTAGCATAACCGAGTCTATAACCATCAAGAGCAACTGCAGTTAATTCTTCGCCTTTAAGATCAAGGAGAATACCTTTAAGAATGGGGTGAGTATCATCTTGTGCTACGCAGTAACTAATTGATTCAACTGCTTCTTTAAGGTCGCCTTGTTTAACCTTCATATAGATATCATCGCTAACCTTTCTAATTTCAGGATAGGTATCTTCTTCAAGACATTGAATTTCAGTTTCGTTATCACCGTATCTAATAGAAATAGTACTACCGAGTTTTTCAAGTTCAATTTCATCAAGGTAGGTAAGTTTCTTTACGAATTCGTTTAGGAATTTACCGGTAACTACGCAGTCACCTTCAATTTTTACGGTTGCCTTAATTTTGGTTTCAATAAATAATTCAAGATCGGTAGCAGTTAAAGTAACGGTATCGCCTTCAACTGAAAATTTAATACCTTCTAAGATTGGAATATTTGGCTTAGCGGAAAGAGCCTTTGATACGGTTGAAAGGGCGTTTGATAACTCTTCTGTATTGCAAATAAATTTCATATATTACTCCTTATTTATTCCTTAATTTATATATAATAGGATTATTAACAATAATAAGTGCGGTTGATATGTGGATAAGTGCTATTTAGGTTATAAAAGCATTTAATTTTAGTAAAAAAAACTAATAAATCAATACTTTTATATGTGGACAAAAGGTTGATAATTATCCCCTAACTATCCACACTATAAAACCTTATCCCCATTAGTCTTTGAGCATATTCTTTATATCTTCAATTGCTCGTTTGGTTTGGGTGTTGTCTTCTTGTAGTTGACTATGTATCTTATCGCGTGCGTGTATTATAGTAGTATGGTCTCTACCACCGAATAATTGACCTATGGAAACGAGTGGTATAGTGAGCATATCCGTTATGAGATAGATAGCAATCATTCTTGCTTCAACAAGGTCTTTAGTCTTCTTTTTACCGATGATATCAGCCTTGGAAATCTTGAAGTAATTGCAGGTTGCGTTGATGATATCTTGGCTATCAATAACACCTTGCTTTTTATTAGAAGTATGACTCATTGCTTCCTTTGCGATATCTAAAGTAGGGTAGGGTAGTCCTTTGAGTTTAGCATAGAATACTACTCTACTTAAATTACCTTCAAGGTCACGAATATTAGAGTCGCATTTTTCTGCGATATAATAAACAACGTCGTCGTTTACTGCAATCTTTTCAAGCATCATTTTCTTTCTAATGATTGCAATTCTCATATCAAGATTAGGTGCGCCTATATCTGCAATAAGACCTGCTTCAAAACGATTACGAAGTCTATCTTCTAAGGTTTCAATTTCCTTAGGTGGACGGTCTGAGGTTAGTACGATTTGCTTGCCGTTTTGATAAAGGTCGTTAAAGATATGGAAAACTGCCTCTTGTAGTCCCGTGCGCTTTTGTAGGAATTGAACGTCGTCAATCATTAAAACGTCAACGCTACGATATTTAGTACGGAATGCAACCATCTTATTTGATGCAAGTGAACTTACGAAGTCGTTTATGAGTTGTTCTGAGTTAGTATAAAGAACTTTAAGTTCAGGCATATTATCAGCAATATAATTGCCGATGGAATGTAGTAGGTGAGTTTTACCAAGACCTACGCCACCGTAGATAAACAATGGGTTAAAGGCGAGATAGGTGGAATTAGAAACACCGGGAGATTGTGCTACGTTTAGCGCTGCGTGATAAGCAAGGTTGTTAGAGTCGCCGATAACGAAATTATCAAAAGTGTAGCGAGAAACAAACTGAGTTTTAACGTTTGCTTGTGGTTTTTCCTTAGTAACTTCGGAGTATTCTTTAATCTCTTCGGAGTAAAGTTCTTTTTCTTGCTCAATAATAATAGTAACGTCGGTAATCATAGAGCCGGCCTTTTGCAGAGACTCGGTTATTGCGTCTTTATAATTCTTGTTTACGGTAATCTTATTATTTGAAGATGGTGCAAGAAGAATTAATGAATTATCCTTAACACAAAGTGGTGTAAGGGAGTCAATCCATACAGAGTAAGAAACGGCGTTGATACCTTTTATGCCTATAATGTTATTACAAGCGTCTTTCCATAAATTTTTAATATCTAACATAGTATAGATATTATACCATACTTCAGTAAATATTTCAAGAGATAAATAGTACTCTTAAAAAGTTGTGAAAACTGAATAAAAAGAGAAGTGTTTAATTACCACTTCTCTAATGTTTGGGATACTTAAATAGTATTATAAGTTTACTAAATTTTAATTTTTATACCATCTTCAAATTTATAAGAGTTACCACCTGCAGTATAGGTACGAGTTAACGTTTCATCTTCAAAAACTATGGCAGACTTATTTTCTACGGCATATGAAATAGGGTAACTTTTTGCTATTTCATCAAACTCTACCCTATTGTCGTAATGTGGACTCATAAGCCCTTTAATTACGCCTAAACCATCCGTTACTTCATACTCTGAGCCTACTACGGAATCGGTATACATTTTCTCAAACCAACATATAGCGCCTGCTGAAAGACCGGCTATGATTACACCGCGATTATAAGCCTCAAGTAGTAAATCTAAAAAGCCCGTCGTTTTCCAAGTTTCAAGCATAAAGATAGTGTTTCCACCACCTATATAAATTAAGTCGGCATTTTCAAGTTTACCCTTAATTTTATCCATAGGTATATCTTTTTTAGTAAGAAGAGCAAGGTCTGCTTTTATATCAAAATGGGAAGTATAGGTCTTTCTAAATGAGTTAAAATAGGGTAGTGAATCGTGAGAAGCCGTGCCTACGAATACGGCAACGGCTCTTCTTTCACCTGCTTTTTCTTTTGTAAGTAGTGCGATTTGCTCGTCTATTGCAAGCGTTTCTTTAGAGCGTATTTCGCCACCACCTATACATATTAAAGTTCTTGTCATTTTAGTTTGGATAGTAATTTGAAGTTGCTTCAATATAAACGTCGTCGGTAGTCATAATGGTGTTTTGACCTTCGGTTATTTTAAAGCATTTACCAACGAATTTTTGCATTTCAGAAGTAGGAAGTGATGCTGCGTAAGCAATCTTTTCACAATCGGTATATTCGCCGTTTTCGTCGTAATCGTTAAGGATAGAAGTAAGGTAAAACTCTCTTACGCCGTTATGCTCGTTTCCACTAAACTTTGGACTCATTACGATATAAACTGCATTTTCAATGAAAGTCTTTTTCATCTCGTCTTTTTGTGCTGCACGAAGGAAACTCGTATCGTATGAATAGTACTCAAACAAAATGCCGTTAGCAGCAATATCCTTTATGCATTCAATTATGGTTTCACCCGTAGTACCACCGTGATTTTTAGTGCCGTCGTCGCCGGGTAGGGGTTTACCACTCCAACGCAAAGTCATACCGAGTGAGCCTGCGTAAATATAACTATCGCCGTTTGGAATGTAAGCACCGAAGAAGGTGTCTTCCATACAAATTCTATTTGGTAGTTGGTCGGGGTTAAGTTGACCTACTGATGCAAGTTCAGTAAGTAGGAAGGTACCACCTGAAACTACTTCGCCACCCATTGAGTGTGCTGCAAAACGAATTTCTTCCTTTCCAAAGTTTTCAGGTAGATACTTCATTGCTCTAATATAATCTGCTGCAAAGTGTTCGGTTACGGTGTATTTTGAAACGTCATAGTCGTAAGTGGTATCGGGTTTCTTATAACGCATACCTATTTTACCGGTAGGATCCCACATTTTTTCTTCAATAGCGTTATAACTACCACCTTCTGCAGCAAACTTTTGGTAACTATACATACCTACGTTATATCCCTTATCAAACCAGAATTTAAAGAGTTGAACGGGCATATCGTAGCCTATTTCTTCAGGAGTAGTGTTGTCTTCAGGCATCCAATACATTTCTTCCATATAATAACCTTCAACGAGCATACCGTGAATGTTTATTATGGTGGGTTTATTTGGGTCTACGAGTGATGCACCTTCTTCACTTTCAGCACTAACTTTATAGTATTCTTGATTTACTTCATCCCATTTAAGCCAAAATAGTCCTTGATTTTCAAGAAGGGGATATTTTTCAGTATCATGTTTTACTTCTTCTGCGTAATCAACGTATTCAAAGTTGTCAGGATACATATTAGGATGGGCAACTCTTACTTTATCCCAAGCAAATTTAATGGTATCTTCTTCTTGAGATGGAAATAGTTTATTAACTGCAATAACACCTGCAACGCTAATGAAAACTGCAAGTAAAATTACGACTAAAGTAGTACCGAATTTTTTCATAAAACCCTCCACACTTGTGAATATACATAGTATATCACAAAAAAATAACCTCGGTCAATAGGGGTAAATGGTAAAAAAGGATATAAAATGCGTATTGACTTAGCGTTATATTTATAATATAATTAATTATAATGCGCATAAGCGTGCTTTTTATTAAAATAAAACCATGGTGGAGGTTAAAATGGATAAATATCAAGAAATACTCAATTCCTTAACTCTTGAAGAAAAAGCATCTCTTTGTTCAGGTAAAACCTTTTGGCTCACAAAACCAATTGAAGAAAAAGGTGTTCCATCAGTTTGGATGAGTGACGGTCCTCACGGACTAAGAAAGGAAAAGGCATCAGCAGGTACTAACATTATGAGACCTTCTGAAATTTCCACCTGTTTTCCAACTGCTGTAACAACCGGTTCAAGTTGGGATAAAGATCTTCTTGAAGAAGTTGGTAACGCTATTGCAGAAGAAGCAAAATGCCTTGGTGTAACCACCGTTTTAGGACCTGGCGTTAATATGAAGAGAAGTCCTCTTTGCGGTAGAAACTTTGAGTATATTGCAGAAGACCCATTCCTTGCAGGCCGTCTTGGTGCAAGTTACGTTCACGGTGTACAAAAGAATAACATCGGCGTAAGCGTAAAGCACTTCTGTGCAAATAACCAAGAACACGATAGAATGAGTATTGATACTATCGTTGATGAAAGAGCACTTAGAGAAATTTACCTTTCTGCTTTTGAATATATCGTAAAGAAAGAACAACCTAAGACTATTATGAGTTCATACAACCGTGTAAACGGTTGCTATATGGCAGAAAATAAACGCCTACTTTCCGACGTTCTTCGTGATGAATGGGGATTTGAAGGTATAGTAGTTTCCGACTGGGGCGGTATGAACGATAGAGTAGAAGGCGTAAAAGCAGGTAACGACCTTGAAATGCCCGGTAATGGTGGTATGAACGATAGAAAGATCGTTAAAGCGGTAAAAGCAGGCACCCTTGATGAAAAGGATCTTGATAAGATTGCATATCGCCTAATTAAATTTGCTTGCGAAAGCAAACCTTATGAAACTTTTGGCGAAATTGACTTTGAAAAGCATCACGCACTTGCAAGAAAGGCAGCAGCAGGCGGTGCAGTACTTCTTAAGAATGAAGGTGGTCTACCCCTTAATGGTAATGAAAACCTTGCAGTTATCGGTACTCTTGCAAAGAAACTACGTTATCAAGGTGCAGGCTCAAGCCATATCAACTGTCCTAAGACGGTATCTTTCACCGAAGCACTTGATGCAGAAGGTAAGAAATACGCATACGCAGACGGCTATTCACTAAAGGGCGACGGCTACAAAGAAAAACTTATTAACGAAGCAGTTGAAGTTGCTAAGGGTAAAGATGCAGTAGTAGTATTTATTGGTCTAACCGATGCTTATGAATCAGAAGGCTTTGATAGAAGACATATGGAAATGCCTTCAAGCCACGTAACCTTAGTAAACGAAATTCTAAAGGTAAACGAAAACGTAATAGTAGTCCTTTCAGGTGGCTCACCCGTCGTTATCGGTGATTGGGCAGATAAAGTTAAGGCTATCCTTAACGTATATCTCGGTGGACAAGCAGGCGGTGAAGCAACCTTAGACCTTATTTACGGCATCGTTAACCCAAGTGGTAAACTTGCAGAAACCTATCCAATTGCAAACGAAGACGCACTTTCAAGTGGATACTATCAAATGGGACCACGTTCAGTTGAACATAGAGAGTCAATATTCATCGGTTATCGTTACTTTGATACCGCAGGTAAAGAAGTACGCTACCCATTTGGTTACGGCCTAAGTTATACTAAGTTTGAATATAGTGACTTTGCACTTTCTGCATCTAATATCAACGAAGGCGAAGAACTCACCGTATCATTCAAGATTAAGAACGTAGGCGATAGAGACGGCGCAGAAGTTGCTCAAGTTTACGTTTCGGCTCCTGAATCTCAAATTTATAAGGCCCAAAAAGAATTAAAAGGCTTTGAAAAGGTATTCCTAAAAGCAGGCGAAGAAAAGGTTGTTAACGTTGCTCTTGACGCTCGTTCATTTGCTTACTATAACGTAAATATTAAAGATTGGCACGTTGAAAGTGGCGATTATAAGATTTTAGTTGGCGCATCAAGTAGAGATATTAAGTTTGAAGGTATCGTAAACGTAACGAGTGCTAACCCCGATGCAATCGTTCCTAACTACAAAGAAGTTGCACCCGTATATTACAATCTTAAAGATGCAACCGAAGTTAAAGTGGAAGAGTTTAAAGCAGTATACGGCGCAGAACTTCCCGGAAACGAACCGTTTGAAAAGGGTAACTTCACTATCAATAATACCATTTCTCAACTTCGTCCTTCAAAGGTAGGTAACGGCCTTTATACCATTATGGTAAACGCAGCAAAACTCGTTGCAATAGGTGCAGAAAACCCCGAAATGATTACTCAATCTGTAAAAGACCTACCACTTCGTGCTTTCTCAGGCTGGACCGGTGGTATCATTTCACCCTATTCAGTAGAAGGTATCTTAGATCTCTGTAATGGAACGAAAGGCGGACTTAGGAAGATATTTGCCGGTTTCCTACCTAAAAACAAGTAAAACACGTTAGTTTAGCGAAATACTACGTTAAAACAAA
>JAZQVF010000051.1:0-6086 GCA_045631675.1 Candidatus Stercoripulliclostridium sp. | reverse complement strand
ACTTCCTTAATGAATAAGTCAATTTCGGTTTCATCCATATCAAACTCATCTTCTTTAAATTCAAGTTGAGTTGATCTAAATAATGATGCTTTTCTTGCTCTCTTATCGGTATTTCTATTCAAAATTTCATATAGAATTGGAACGACCAAAAGCGTCATTAACGTAGCATAAACCATTCCACCAATACTTGTTATAGCAAGTGGTTGTAAAAGAGAACCGTAGTCAGAGCCGTCAAGCGCCATACCAAGCATGCCAAGAATAGTAGTAATTGCCGTCATTATGATAGGTCTTAAACGATCAGCGCCGGTTTTCAACAATGCATCGCGTTTTGAGTAACCTTTTTCAATTAAGTTGTTTGCATAATCAACGAACACTATGCCATTGTTAACTACTACACCCATCAATATTATTAGTCCAATCAACGACATAATGCTGATTTTAGTACCCGTCATCCACATAAACAAGAAACTACCCGTAAATGCTAAAACGATTGTACCCATAATTATAAACGGGGATTTCCAAGATTGGAATTGAGCAACCATAACAAGGAAAATTAAAAGGATGGCAACACCCAATACCATAATTAAATCTTCAAATACGCCGTCCATTATTCCGTCTGATGCAGTTGTAGAAACCGTAATAACAGAAGGTTTAGTTGCGTTATACAACTCGGTCTTTTCATCAACTCTTTGTTGAATTACGTTGCTATTAATAGAATCATCATAGTAGATAGTTAAATCAACCACCTTTTGTCTTTCAGTGTGGTTAATTGAAGAATATCCATCAACTAATTGAATTCCTACTGGTATTTGATTGTCACCACCTGCGCGATACATAACATTTCCGTTATTATCCGTCAAGAAACAAGCATCACTTAATAGTTTATAGAGTTGGACGCTTTCCTTTTCGGCATTAGGATCAAGGAGATTTTCCGAACTTATATTTAGAGTTATCAAGTCAATATCACTCTTTAGATTAGAATAATATTTAATTGAACTATCCATCTTTAATTGAACGGATTGATAAGATATCGAATGATTACCCCCAGTTTGTTCGGTAACTATTGCATAAGAATAAGTAAGATCATCTGCCACTCTATTGAGCGGAATGTATGCTCCATCTTGAATTAGTTCTATCTTTTCCTCACTTCCGTTAAGATATTTAACGTACATTGAATTACCCGTATTATTCTTTAGATAATACTCTCCAAATGAACCTTGCGTGTTGTCAACGTCGTTATTCTTAAAATACACTTTATGTTCTTTTCCTGCACCATCTTTTGCAAGGTACCAATATTTAGAATTATAGTCATCATCATACAAATATACTGTCAAATTCTCGTTAGCATCATCTGCTTTTCCACTCAATTTCAAATTATGTAAAGATGCAGGTGCAGTTAATGCATCTGAAATTTGTAGATATACTTGGGCGACCGTAAGGCCATATAAATTAGCCTTATTTTTATCAATTATAATCTTATATTCTTTATCTGCTTGGTTAATACCATCATCAACGCTTATGACCCCTTCTATCTCCCTATACATTTCAGCAAGTCGTTTTGCCTCATTTTGCATATCAGAATAATTATCACCATAAATTCTAACTCCCATTTCTCCCGTAGTCATAGAAATTAGTGATGACAATGAATACATGGAAACTGATGAACTAAACAATCCATTAGATTCTTTTTCTAATTTCTCCTTAAGAGCATCTACCATCTCTTGGGCCGTCAATTCTCTATCTTTTTCATCTATCAACGTAAGTGTAGCAGTAATTGCCCCTGAACCTAAATTCATTCCACCGATATTCATGCCGGTTGCTCGTGAAATACCAACTGCATTTATATCACTATAACTACTAAAAACGTTCGTAAGTATATCAACAACGTCTTGCTCAGCATCTTCATAGGTATAAAAATCCTCATCAAGATAGTCAATACCTAAATTAATTTCATCAATTTTTTTAGTATCAATATTTACGTTTACTGAAATATATCCCATATAGGAATTCGGGAAATACTCCGTGCCTAAACTAAATGCACCTAAAATACTTACTCCAAGCAATACCACAACGATAATAATTGGCACAAACTTATATTTTAGACACCAATTCAAGGTCTTAATATAGCCTTTTTTGATAGCAATTGAAATTTTCCCTTCCTTTAATACACCGCCGGAATTTATCGCTTTATAGAACTTACTTTCTTTTAACTTTCTTATAAACGCAAATTTACTCTCTCTTTCACTTGTGTTCATAAAACTATTGTATGCCATAGGAACTAACGTCATTGAAACAATTAGTGATGCTCCTAAAGAATAAACGATAGTTAATGCGAAATCAAGGAATATTTCTTTTACTAAACCTTCAATGAAGAGAACGGGAACGAAAACAACTATAGTCGTTAGTGTAGATGCAAAAATTGCTGGTAGCATTTGACTTGCACCTTGTACTGCCGATTGCATTACCGAATAACCCTTACTCTTAATTCTATAGGTATTTTCTAAAACTACAATTGAGTTGTCTACAAGCATACCTATACCAAGCGTCAAGCCACCAAGTGAAATTACGTTTAACGATATATCAGTAAAGTACATCAAAATCAATGCAGTAAGCACGCTTATGATTATAGAACTTCCAATTACAAGTGTTGCTTTAAAGTCTTTTAGGAAGAAAATCAATATCAAAATCGCAAGGAATCCACCAATAATTAAACTTGAAAATACACTTTCAAGCATAAAATTGATTATTAAACCATCATCTGACAATACGGTATAACTAAACTTAGGATCTTGCTCTTTTAATTCTTCAAGTGCATTGTTAATACCCTCAGTTACTTCTGCGCTTGATGCAGTAGGCTCCTTGTCAATACTCAATTGAATTGAATCTTTAACGTCTATACCACTTTCGCCTGAAAGAATTAGTTTCGTTACTTGTTTTGACATATCGTCAATAAAAGAAACGTCACAAAGACTGCCAAGTTTAAGGGTTATTTTCATGTCTTCTCCAGAGTTTTCAAGAGCCAGACTTATTTTTTCAATATCAATAGTGTATATAGTCTCATCTAATTCATTTTTAGAAACTACAACGGCACCCTCTCCACCAAACTCTCCAATGACGTCCAAAATATTGAGAAGTAACTCATAATTTTCATCAACGGTTCTATTTCCAAAGAATTTAATAAAATTAGAATACTCGTTTTCTCCTATAGACTCAATCATCTCTTTTTGCGATTCTTCAATGTTTTGATATCTATAAACTTCAGTACTAATTCTATCGCTAAAACTCTCTTTTACATTATTATCCCAATCCCTTTGTGCTCTAATTACTTCATTTATTGGCAATAGTGTGGATATTGAATCCTTATTCTCGGCTTCTACGTATGATTTTGCATCGTTATATAGATAATCGTAAACCATATACATGTAGTCGTCGTTAGCGCCAATAGTATCAATAAAACTAATGAATGAAGTATCTGAAGAAATTTTATTAATCCAAATATTTCTTATATCTTGTGATAGATAATAGTCCATCGTTTGAGAAACGATAGCCACGTTGTAAACGGCAAGGCTTGCATAACCAATGCTATCTGCAGGTTTTGTTAATAATAAATTTTCTTTTGACAAACTTAAGGTAGTTTCTACGCTATTTTTAATTGGAGTTGACCAAGTAGATGGATATAAATCATTTGAAATAACTATATCCAATATGCCTAATTGCCAATCCAAGGTATTGGATAAGGAAATTTCATCGACCTTATCCTTAAAATCAGTTGATTCAAGCAAATATGTTTCCCAAATGGTGCGATTATCATCATTCAAAAATGCTACTTGATCAATAACGAAATCTACGTAAGCATCGTAATTACCACTAATCGGTTTATCAGAAATAGCGCTATCTCTTAATTCAAGCAATCTATCTAAATAAAAACTGCTATAGTCGTCATTCCACAACAATTGCTCTGAAATGACCGTGCCGTTTTGTAAATATAAATTATTGTCATCAATAGTCTTTAATAACGTACTACGCCATTCTACAGGTATATCATCATTCCAACTTTGAACTAAAGTATAGAAAGGATTTTCAGTAGTACCATCTAATAAATATTGTGAATTTAATTGATTTATCCACTCGTTTTTCGCAGAATTGCTCATATAATATGGACTACTTACATTTTCTGAAGTAATGGTGTCAACCGCCCATTCCGCATAATCATCGGGAGTTTCTGCCTGGTAGGCAATATTTTCAGCAATTGCTTTTAATTGTTCATCTGTAATTACCAATTTACCATCTTCAGTTGTGGCAGCCATTATATTTAGAATTAGTTCAATTCTTTCAATATAAGTTTGAAGTTGCTCGGCAACGTCAACGGTAAAAATTGGAAGATTTAAAAAATCTTCACGGTTTTCAATATTGTCACCAACTTTAACAACTATACTCGTTGCTCCCTCAGTTACACTTCCTGCGGGCATATCAAAATCTTGTGCAAAAATTACTTGTTGATAAATATCTTCCGTCAATATGCCCAACATGGCACCTAAATATGATTCAACGAAGTCAACCATTGCAGTACTACTTAAATCATCAACCAAATTATAAAAGATTTTCTTGTTTTCTTCTCCATCTTCAACTATGTAAGAGTTTTCTAAAGCATTGTTTATAAAATTGGTAGCAGCGCTACGAGCAACCCCATCTTTTTTTAGTTCACTTAACAAATAGTCGTTTAAAAATTGAGCAATAGCCTCCTCTTGTTCACCTTCATCTGCAAAATCATCGTTAGCATCTGAGGTTTCTTTAAGCAGTCTATCTAAAACTTTTGTAGCATCAATTTCTCCATTTGTTTTAAGAGAATCATCATTTTCTGCATTTTCTATTAATTCTTTTAGTTCAATACGTAAATTTTCCTTTCTTTCTTGAGAAACGCCTATTTCAACGTCAAATTTTTCTTCTAACGTATCCAAAAGATATTCTGCCGTTTTAGTACTATTGCTATTTAAATATGCAAATTTGGAAATTAAGCCACTTTCAGAAACGCTTGCAACACCGTTAACACTATTAATTTTTTTAACGACTTGTTCAAGATATGCATTAACTTGCTCGTTTGAATCAGCCTCGTAACTTACGCTGAGACTCATTATTGGCAACATACTTGGATCAATCTCAATTATCATTGGATCGTTAAGCATATCTGAATCAGGCAAAGACGTCAAAGCAATAGCATCGTTTAAATTAGATTTAACGTTTGAAATGTCAACACCAGATTCCAACTCTAAAACTATCATGGAATAGTGTTCGTTTGACGTAGACGTCATTCGTTTAACGTTTGAAACCGTTGCAAAACTTTCTTCTAAGGGAATTGTGATTTCGTTTTCCACAATATCAGGCTCTGCACCTGCATAAATGGTTACGATTATCATATATGGTAATTCCATATCGGGTAAAAGATCAACCCCTAAACTCATATAGGCAACAATACCTATAATAACTATAACTATAATAGCAACAACAATCGTCAATGGCTTCTTAACACTAAATTTGGGCAACATAAAGATGAGCTACGCCTCCACTGCATATTCTCATAATTTCCCCTATTAAATTTTAAAAAAATGAAAAACTTTCTAAACCAAAATTTATTCGGCTGGGACAGTATTTTCATCCATCATTTCTTTTAACTTATTCGGTATATTTACCGGAATCCATCCATCTCTCTCTTTTTCTTCATCATACTTGTATTCAATGGTATATCTTCCGGTTTCTTCTACTTCAAAAGCGGTGAATATACTATCGTTTAAATCAATTATAGCGCTATCGTAACTATAGTCTTCCATAATTTCAAATAATAGACCAAATTCAAATAGTCCACTTTGTTTGCTAGAGTTACCTATAAAAGCCGTGTTGACTAATTCAAGCATACCTATAATTTGGTCAACGTCCGTTTGTTCAACACCTTCAGCCAATAATACGTTCTTTAAAACTTCAAAATCAAATTTAAAGGTGATTTGCCATGAAACTTCATTATGGACTATCCTATTGTTATCATCAACGTATGAACGTTGTTTGTACTCACCTATATCAAACAATGCTAAAAC
>JAZQVF010000050.1:0-3215 GCA_045631675.1 Candidatus Stercoripulliclostridium sp. | reverse complement strand
ACCTATATTAAAAGGCGTGGAAACCTAATACTCCTTAATAATGAAAATGAGTTTGTATCAGCAAGTGAACTTGCAAACGCGTTTAGAGAGTCAACCGACAACTTAAAACTCCTTGGCATAAGTTCTGCTTTTGACGTTATGTTGGATGGAGAAATTCCCCTTTGTGACGCACTAAAAGCCTATGACTTATACGAAGAAATCATAGAGACTTTGCTTGAGGATTTAAGTGCAGTATTCGTTAGGTTGAAGGTGCTGAGTGGCGGAGTAAAACTAACGCTTGAGCTTGGCGCGAAGACTCAAATTTCAATGGATAGACTGGGCTTTATCGCAGTTAGCGACGAAGTCAACGTTGAGTTAGATGACGAGGATATTTTCGTAACGCTAACTTTAGGAGGTGGGGTAAAATGATAAATTATTATGGCCTACCTTTCTACCTAAAAATAGCCTTTACTTCTCTTGCCTTTGTTACAATGTGCGTGGCTATTTCGCTACTACCATTGCTATACAAAAGAAGGAAAGTGGCAACCATGGCTTTAATCTCCATTTGTGGTGTGGCAAGTGGAATTATTACAACCTTTTATGCAACCCTTGCTCAGGCACTCCAATGGTCGTTTATCGTCCCCAAAGCGGTTGACGATTTTTGTAAATTCCCCGTTTGGGCTACGTCGCTTTCACTTTTCATTTGTATAGGGTATATTACGCTTATCATTGTGCAAGAAATGAGGCAGAGCAAAAAAAGACTTTCAACGGATGCAATTAAAGAAAGTTTGGATAGACTACCTACCGGTTTATGCTTTTACAAAGATAATGGTAGAGTAATTTTAATAAATGCTGTAATGGATGAGATTTCCCACAAGGTTTTTGGTGAGGACTTACAAAACGCTATACTCTTTTGGGAAAATCTTAAAGGCAAAGATTTGGTGAACGGCGCTGTTAGATTGTCAGCAGGAGATACTCCTACTATCAAACTACAAGATGGGATGGTTTGGAGTTTTGCACACACAAGGCTTAAAGATATGCACCAACTTGTCGCAGTAGACGTAACCGAGCTTTCAAAAATAAACGCAGAGCTTGCCATGCGTAATGAAGAACTCGTTGATATGAACGCAAGATTAAGAAAATATGGTGAGAGCGTAGACGAGTTGACGCGAACAAGGGAAAGAATTGAAACCAAAGCCAACATACACCGTGAGTTAGGGCAAGCCTTACTTATTACGAGAAGGTACATACTTGATGAAACGGGCAAGGTGGAGCCACCCGTAGATATTTGGAAAAAGAACGTAGCCGTCTTGAAGAGTGAATCTGAGTATAAAGGTGAACAAAATCCCTATGAACTCTTTATGCAAGCATCAGAATCTGCAGGTGTGAGGGTGGAATTAAAAGGTACTTTACCAAAAAGTAAAGAAGAACTTCATTTGTTTGTAACGGCTGGTGTAGAGTGTCTTGTAAATGGTGTTAGACACGCAAATGCAAGCACCTTGTTTATTGAGATAATGGAAGGCGAAAAGGAAATATCCGTTCATTACACCAACGATGGGAATTCTCCGACCGGCGAGATAACCGAGGGTGGTGGGCTTTCCTCACTTCGTTACAGTACAAAGAGATTGGGTGGTACAATGCAGGTAAACAGTTACCCAAAATACGAGTTAATAATAACCATTCCAAAAAGGAGTGAACGATGATGTCAAAGTATAAAGTTATGTTGGTAGAAGACGACCCCCTTGCTCGTCAACTAATAGAAATGTTTATTGAAAAGAGTGAAAACTACGCTTTGGAAACCTCCATTGAGTCGGCAGGTATGGCGGAAATATATCTTTTCAAACACAAATGCGACTTGATTTTAATGGACGTTTGTACTGCTATGAACTCAAGTGGTTTAGAGGCTGCAGAAAAGATAAAAAAGAATTTCCCACTTGTTAAGATAATCATTATAACCAGTCAACCCGAGCACTCCTATTTGTCAAGAGCAAGAGAAATTGGTGTTGATAGTTTTTGGTACAAGACTGTTATTGCCGATGAGTTTTTAACCCTTCTTGATAAAACGATGGCTGGTGAGCATATATATCCCGACAATACTCCAACGCTTGCAATCGGTAATGCTTTGAGTGTTGATTTTACCGATAGAGAACTTGAAGTACTGCGCTTGATAGTTGCAGGAGAAAGGGATGCCGACATAGCAAAAGAACTTTGTATTACCTTGCGTACCGTAAAGGCACACGTGCAAAACATGAAAGAAAAGACGGGATTGCGCAACCGTACCGAACTTGCTGTAAGAGTGAGAGATGCTGGTCTTGTTATTGTTGAACCAAAGGAATAAAAACTATAACGCAATATAAGGGCTTTTTGTCCATAATAAAAGTATAGCACACTATACTTCACTAAAAGTGAAACGTGGTGTGTTTTTTTTATCCACAAGATATAAAAATTGTACTTTAGTACAATGCACGCACGCATATATATTTGATAATATAATTATATATTGCTCAATCTTTCCTTTATAAATAGGCATTGAGCATTATTGCAATAAGAGGGATAAGGACTAAAAAAGATTCCCATTAACGCTGAATTTCAAAAAAGGAGAACTAAACATGAAAAACGCAAACTTTATGGCTTCCCTAAAAGCATTTTTCGGTAAGGCATGGACTGCAACCAAGGCTTTTTCCATCAAAGCCGGCAAATGGATTGTTGCCAACAAGTTGATATCAATCCCTGTAGCAGTAGTTCTTGTAGGTGGCATAGCTTGTGCTATTGCGCTACCTATTGCTTTACACGAACACGATTTTGCTACTGAGTGGAGCACTGATGCAGATAACCATTGGCATAATGCAACTTGCTCACACGAAGAAGAAAAGGCAGATTTTGGCGCACACGTTTACGACAACGCTTGCGATACCACCTGTAATACTTGTGGAGCAGTTAGAACGGTAGGCGCACACGTATACGACAACGCTTGCGATACCACCTGCAACACTTGTGGAGCAGTTAGAACGGTAGGCGCACACGCATATGATAACGCTTGCGATACCACTTGTAATGCTTGTGGCGCAACTCGTGCCATTACTCACGACCATGCAGACACCTTAACCGCAGGCGATACCACTCACTATTATCTCTGCTCCGTTTGCGGTGATAAGAAGGACGAAGTTGCTCACGTGTTTGACAAGACCGTTGCATCCAGCGAATATTTGAAGGCTGTGGCAACCGAAACCACTAAG
>JAZQVF010000049.1:0-2342 GCA_045631675.1 Candidatus Stercoripulliclostridium sp. | reverse complement strand
CCCCACCGAAGATATGCACAACATAAAGAAGGAAGGTATTGGTCTTATTGAAGCAATGGGTACTTTCATCCTTCCCGGCAGACTTGCAAGTGAAATTACCAAGATAGTGGAAATCTTGAGTGGTAAAAATGAACTTGATTTTGCACAATTAAGTGATGCAAATAACCCACTTTCCAAGCACTTTGCTATGATTATGCAACTCGTAAACGACTATGGCACTGCAAATAGCGCTGAAAAAGCAGAAGAAGCAGTTGTAAAATACGTTAACGATACTTGTGTAAAAATCTTAGAATGCACTGCAGTATTTAAAAACACTGAAGAAGGTCAAAACGCCTTTGAGAAATTCCTTAACACCTTAGGTATTAAAGCATAATGGCACACGTATCTCTTTATCGCAAATATCGTCCGTCTACTTGGGATAAGGTTATTGGGCAAGACCATATCGTTAAAACCCTAATTAACCAAATTAACACCGACACCGTTGGACACGCATATCTTTTTACCGGCACTCGTGGTACCGGTAAGACTTCAAGTGCAAAAATTTTTGCACGTGCCGTAAACTGCCTTACCCCCGTAAACGGCTCCCCTTGTGGCGAATGCGCAGTTTGCAAAGGTCTAATTTCAAACAACAACGTTGATATTATTGAAATGGACGCAGCCTCAAACAATGGCGTTGATGAAATTCGTGATCTTAAAGAAAACGTTCACTTCCAACCCTCTATCGGCAGATTTAGAGTTTTTATTATAGACGAAGTTCATATGCTTTCAATTAGTGCTTTCAACGCTCTACTCAAAACTCTTGAAGAGCCACCTAAGCACGTTATATTCATTTTAGCAACTACTGAAGTTCACAAACTACCACAAACTATTCTTTCAAGATGTATGCGTTTTGACTTTAGATTGGTTTCCCAAAGTGAACTTGTTGATTTGCTCAAACGCATTTTTGATGAAGAAAACTATCCTTATGAAATTGAGGCTTTAGAGCAACTTGCAATACACGGTCAAGGTAGCGTGCGCGACACTTTATCCCTTGCCGATATGTGCTTAAGTTATAGCCCAAGTGGATTAAAATACACCGACGTGCTTGAAGTTCTTGGTGCAAGTGACTTTGACACTCTTTACATCCTTGCAGAGGCTATCCTTGATGGAAACACTGCAACCGTTATTAAGAAAACTGAAGAAGTTTATACTAAGGGTAAAGGGCTTGCAACTCTTAACAAGGAACTTGCAGAATTCTTTAGAAATCTAATCACTATAAAGAACGTACCTAATTGGAAATGTGGTTTTACTAAAGATGAACACACCAAAGTTCTTCAACTTGGTCAAGCACACGAAAACTACCTTATCGCAAGAGTTATGGATATTCTTGCAACGAGTGAGCAAAGTTTGAGATACACCACTCAACCAAGAATTGTTTTTGAAGCCCTACTCGTTAAAGCAAGTGAATTAAAAACGGAGTCAAGTTACGAAGCACTCGTTACAAGAGTAAACGAACTTGAAAAAATGCTTAGAAGATCGGCATTGAACGGTGGCATTATCAACTACTCTGCTCCTGAAAAAAAGGAAGTTAGTCGCGCTAAAATTGAAGAAACTCTTTCAAAATTCTCAACGAAATCAAGCGAGGCTCCCGTTTTTGAAGAAGCACCTGAAGTTAAGAAAGTTGACGAGCGTGCTAAAATGCTTATGGGACTTCTAATTACAGGTCTTAGAGAAAGCGATAATATGATGCTTTACTCTGCTCTGAACCGTCAAAACAATTATGAACTTCAAGATAAAGTGCTAACGGTTTACATCACGGACAACGCATCGCTTTCATTATTTGATAATAGCGACAACGTTAGCGCTTGTGAAAAGGTTCTTAGAGATTCAACTGACGACCAAGAATATACCGTTAGAATAGTTAACGGAAACGCATCAAATCGCAAACTAAGTGATGACCAAAGAAGAAAACTTTCTGACGTCTTTCAAAACAAACTAATTGATAGAAACATTAAAAAGTAACGGAAAAGAATTGTTCCGCATATACTACTTGGAGGTATAATATGGCAAAATTTAACGGATACGGCGGTGGCTTTGGCGGTGGCAACAATATGCAACAACTTATGCGCCAAGCACAACAAATGCAAAAGCAATTGCAAGAGGCTCAAAAAGAACTTGCTGAAAGTGAAGTAGTTGCTACTTCCGCAGGCGGTATGGTTGAAGTAGTTATGGGATGCGATAGAACACTATCTTCCATAAAGATCAAACCTGAAGCAGTTGACCCCGATGACGTAGAAATGCTTGAAGATATGATTATTGCTGCATTCAACGAAGCAATGGCTCTCGTTGAAGAAGAACAACAA
>JAZQVF010000048.1:0-16175 GCA_045631675.1 Candidatus Stercoripulliclostridium sp. | reverse complement strand
GGTATCTTTGATAGTTCCGACTTCCCCTATCAAGGTGAAGGTACCGTCGTTGCCGTTCTTGACACCGGTCTTGACTATTACCACACTGCTTTCTCAACTGCAAACTTCACCGCAGACCGTGACAACCTTGCAATGTATATTCAAGACGTTCAAGCAGTAATCAACGATACCACTGCAAGTAAAATGGTAACGGGTCTTACAGCAGAAGACGTTTATATTAGTGAAAAAGTTCCTTTTGCATTTGACTATGCAGACGGCGACTCCGACGTATATCCATTGTACTCCAACCACGGCACTCACGTTGCAGGCGTTATTGCAGGTAAAGACGACGTAATCACGGGCGTTGCTCCTCAAGCACAACTTGCAATTATGAAGATATTTAGCGATACCGACGCTCAAGCAAGAGCCTCTTGGATTCTTCGCGCTCTTGAAGACTGCGTAGTTATCGGTGTTGATATCATCAATATGAGTATCGGTACCAGTTGTGGTTTCAGTCGTGAAACTGACAAAGAAGCAGTTAACGGCGTTTACGATAGAATTCGCGCTCGTGGCATCAACATGGTCGTTGCTGCATCAAACTCTTTCAACTCCACTTATAGTTCTGAAAAGAACGGTAACTTAGGTCTTACTTCTAACCCCGACTCCGCTACCGTTTCCAGTCCTTCTACCTACAAAGGCGCGCTCTCTATTGCATCTATTAACGGCGCAAAAACTTCATATATTCTCTATAACGACCAAATTATTTATTTTGCAGAATCCACCAACCGCGTTGCAGAAGAAAAGAGTTTCGTTGACGATCTACTAACGAACGGTCAAGACTCTTTAACCATTGAATATATAACCATTCCCGGTGTTGGTAGAACTGCAGACTATACCGGCATTGATATTGAGGGCAAAATCGCTCTCGTTGCTCGTGGCTCTAACACCTTTGAAGAAAAGGCAAACATTGCAGAAAAGCAAGGCGCTGCAGGTATCATTATCTACAACAACGTTTCAGGTGATATCCGTATGAACGTTGGCGACACCAAAATTGCAGTTTGTTCCATTTCTCAAGACGAAGGCGAAATGCTTGCTCAACAAAAGACCGGTAAAATAACCATTTCACGCGACCAAGCATCCGGTCCCTTTATGTCAGACTTCAGTTCTTGGGGTCCCACTCCCGACCTTCAAATTAAACCCGAACTTACCGCACACGGTGGCAATATTTTGAGTTCCGTTCCCGGTCAAGATTACGATGAAATTTCAGGTACTTCAATGGCTACGCCTAACGTAAGTGGCGTTACTGCTCTTATTCGCCAATACGTTAAGGAAAATTTAGGTGGCATCCTACCAAGCGCAGTAAATTCAAACGAATATAACGTTGCAGTTGCCGCAATGGTAAATAGACTTCTTATGTCTACTGCAGACGTAGTTTACAACACCAACGGCCTACCCTATTCCGTTCGTAAACAAGGTGCAGGTCTTGCAAACATCGTTGAGGCAGCATCTACTAAGTCCGTCGTTCTAACCTACGACCGCTTAAACGGTACGTTAATGGATAAATCTAAGGTTGAACTTGGCGACGACCCACTCAAAACGGGTGTTTACGAACTTAAATTTGATATTTATAACTTCGGTTCTTCCGAATTAAGTTACGACCTAAACGCTATCGTTATGACTGAAGGCGTAAGCGAAACCAAAACCAACCAAGGCGAAACTACCGTTACTGAAGACGGATATATCCTTGACGGTGCAAAGGTCGTAGTTAACGCCGTTTCTAACGGTGCTCTTAACGGAAACCGTATTAGCGTTAGTGCAGGTCAAACTGCATCGGTTACCGTAACCATTTCTCTCTCAAATGAAAACAAGAAGTATCTTGATGAAAGTTTTGCAAACGGTATGTACGTTGAAGGTTTCATCAACCTAATCGGCACTGATGAAGGCACCGTAAACATCGGTTTCCCCTATCTTGCTTTCTATGGCGATTGGACGGTTGCTCCTATGTTTGACCTTGATTACTTTGCAACCAACAAGGATGAACTTGACGACTCAATCGACCTTCTTGATAAAACCCTTCCTGACGCTTATGCAAGCCGTCCTATCGGTGGTGTTTATGCAGACTACGTAAGTTATCTTGGTACCTACTACTTTGAACAAAAACCCGGTAGCAATATGATTAGCGCAGATAGAAAGTATATCTCTCTCACTAATAATGAAAGTGGTATCAACTCTCTACGTTTTGCTTGGATGGGTATTTTACGTAATGCAAAGGAAATCAACATTACTATTACTGAAGACGCTACGGGCGAAGTAATCTTTGAAAAACTTGAAAAGGATATCCGTAAATCTTACGGCGACGGCGGTCCTATCTCCCCTGCTCAAGTAAAGATTGAATTTAGTGCGATTGAGCATAACTTAAAGAATAATGCTCAATACACGGTAACCCTTGCAGGTAAACTTGACTATGGCGACGGTGGTGTTGACACCAACTTAAACAACACCTTCTCCTTCCCACTCGTAGTTGACTTCCAAGCACCCGTTGTTGAAGACGTTGAATTCTATACTGAATACGACCAAAGCGAAAAGAAGAATCGTTTGTATGCAAAAATTGCAGTTTACGATAATCATTACGCAATGAGCGCACTCATAGGTGCCGTTTCACTAACTCCAGACGGCTCTGCTCTTGCTCTTAATGGTTTTGACCATTATATGACCCCCGTATACTCTAATTTCAACGATACTTCTTATATCACTTACGAACTTACCGACCATATTGAAAAGATAAGAAATGCTTACGAAAAAAATACCTTTACCATTTCTCTTTACGACTATGCACTAAATAGTGCAACTTATGAAATCGCACTTCCCAATAAGTTCGTAACCGGTACCTTCACAGAACAAGAAATCGTACTTTCACCAAACGAAACTTACGACCTTGCTCCTATCGTATATCCCAACACCGAATGGGCAGAACTTTTGTCCTATACTTCCACTGCTCCTGCAGTTGCAAAGATAGTTGATGGTAAAATCCTTGCTCTTAAGGCAGGCGTTGCTAAGATTAGAGCGTACTACTCCGATACTGGATACTTTGACGTTCCACTTAAAGTTCTTGATAAAAACGAAAGTTACGTTGGTAAAGATGGTAAAACTTATAACTATCGCACCTTTGACGCCCCCGTTGCCTCTAAGTTTGAATTAGAAGGTTACCACACCAATAGGGCTTACTATATGCTTGATAGCAGTGAAAGATTGCTCGGTTCAACAGGTGATGATCGCACCTTCGTTGGCAACAACCTATCACTTTCAATGTATCCAAGCGAATCGGTAACTCTCCGTTACGATTTAATTGCATACTTCCCAGACGTAACTACCGTTTCATTCTCATCTTCAAATAGTAGCGTAGTTACCGTTGACCAAACGGGTACGATTACCGCTCAAGCGGAAGGCTTTGCATCAATTTCAGTTAAACTTCTCAAAAATGGAGAGTCAACTTACTTCTCAAAGACGGTATCTATTACCGTAAAAGACCCTTACGTAACGAGTGGTCCTACCCTTACCCACTACTATGGTCTTGGTGGCACGGTAATTATTCCTGAAGACCTTGCAATCACCGAAATCGGCACCTTTGCATTCTCCAACTACGACTTCGTTGAAAAAGGCTCTAACGACCTTGTTGACGATGAAAACCCCGAACTTACCAAACAATGGTTCTTGGGCGATAACACCATTACGGAAATCGTTATCCCCGAAGGTGTTGAAACCATTAGCGCATACGCTTTTGCAAGCCTAACTGCTCTCAAAACCGTTTCCTTACCAAGCACGCTAACCACAATTAGTTACGGCGCTTTCGTAGGATGTACTTCACTCACGAAGGTAGACGGTTTAGGTAACGTTAAGTTTATCAACCAAGAGGCATTCGGCAACTGCGCCCTTGAAGGTACTCTTGATTTTGAAAAGACCATTGCTATTGCAGATTACGCGTTTGCTAACAATACTAAGGTTTCCACCGTAAAACTTAGTGTAAACACCCAATCAGTTGGTCAATATGCATTTGCTAACAACACCAACCTTTCCACCCTTACTATCGGTGCAGAAAAGATTAAACTTGGACAATTTGCTTTCAGCGGTTGCAGTAAACTTACTTCCGTTAGCGTAAACGCAGCGGTTATCCCAACCGGTCTATTTAACGAATGTTATTCACTCAAGAACGTAACGCTCGGCAAAGACGTTGCAGTTATCGGCGAATACGCATTCCACGAAACTAAGATTACTTCATTTACCATTGCAAACGGCAACAAGAACTTCTACCCCGTACAAGGCAAACCTTATATGCTTAACGGAGACGGTACCGTTCTTACTCTCGTTGCACCCGCATACGCAGGCTCTTTGACGATCACCGAACCTACCGTAACCACCATAGGTCAATCTGCATTCTCAGGAAACAAGAAGATAACCTCCCTTTCTGCTCCAAGCGTAACTAAGGTTATGACTCACGCATTTAGTGAATGTGGAAATCTTACTTCAATTGAACTTGGCGAACTAAAAGAAATTGGTGATTATGCTTTCTTTAAGACTGCTATTACCGAAGTTCATAGCCTAATTTCCATTGATTATATCGGTAAATATGCCTACGCAGGTACTAAGATTACCGAAGTAACCATTCCAGACGACGTTGAAGTAGGCGCAAGCGCGTTTGAAGAATGTGTAAAATTATCTAAAGTTATCGTAGGCGACGACGTAACTCTTGGTGCATACGCTTTCCGTCTTGCTTGGAATTTGAACTTTGAACCCGTTGCACTACCCGGTGTTGACCACACTAATAGAGTTGTTTACTACTACAACCTAACGAGCAAACTCACTAATATCACCATCGGTAACGACGTAGTTCTTAATACGGGTGCTTTCTACGGCGCAAGCAAGGTAGAAAACGTAACCCTTGGTGCAAACGCATATATCGGTGACCTTGCATTCTACAATGCAGATAGCCTTAAAACTATTGACTTAAGCAAGGCTACCCATATCGGTAACGAAGCGTTTAGTGGCGTTATTTTTAGCCTATTCTATTACGATATTCTCTCTGATCGAAGAGGCAATGATGCCCTTAACGCAGACGGCACTCTTCGCTATAGAGTTTACGCAAGCAACCTTGTAAACGTAGAAATAAACGCTGAAACTATCGGCAACGATGCATTTGCTTACGTTGATACTTTAGAAAGCGTAACTCTCGGCGATAACGTTAAATATATTGGCGACCGTGCATTTGGCGAAACAGAAAGCCTTCAAAATATCAACCTTGATAAGGTTGTTAACATTGGTGAACAAGCATTCACTAAGTCTAAGATTACCACTCTAAACCTTAATGCTATCGTAAATATCGGTGCATTCGCTTTCAGCGAAGTAGAAACTTTAACTGAAGTAACCTTCGGCTCTAACGTATCAAAAATCGGCGAAGGCGCATTCAGTTATGCTAAATCACTTGCAACCATCAACGGCGAAGAAAACGTTAAAGAATTTGGTAACTACTCATTCGCTTATACTTTGATAGATGAAGTTGACCTAACTTCTACCATCAACCTTGGCGAACATACTTTCCTAAAGGAAACCTACACTCCCTTTAAAGTTACCTTTGGCGATGCACTCGTTGAAATCGGCGACAACCCATTTGCAAATTGTAGCGTTGACTTAACTTATACCGAAGAAATTAAGTACAACGGAGTTTTTGCCGGCATTAAGATTGTTGACACCTACGATATTAGCGACACCATTAAGGTTATTGAAGGAAGCCTTTATAAGGTAGTTCCAAACGGACTTGAACTTATCACGTTCGTTCCTTCTCTCTTCTATCTTGATGAGTTTGGTACGCCTCAAATCAAGGCAGAGTTTGAAATTCCCGTTGGTACCGTAAGAATTGGTGCTATGGCTGCTATGGGTAAGACGTATCCCTTCTCTAAGATAGTATTCCCCTACACCTTAAAGTCTATTGGACATAAGGCATTCTACAAGAGCAGTGCTTCCGTATTCGTATTCACAAGTTACGAGGCTCCCATTCTTGAAGAAGAATACGACGTAATTTACGCAACCTCCGGTGAAAACTCACCCATGAAAGATGAACACGCTCACGAATATGGTTGGGAAGGTCTTGGCATCGTTAAGTTCTTTATGTGGAACGTTATTGAAAACGACATGCCTATCGGCACCAACTTCTTCTACGGCGCAAACTTTATTGATTACGTTGGTAAGGTTGGCATGAAAGGACACTTCGTTCGCCCCGTAAACGGTGTTGGCTACGATAACTTTATGTGGAACCTTTACTTCCATGCACCTATTGACGGCGCAGCGGCAGCAGACGACGTAACCCTTGAGGCTATTGAAATTATTGGTAAGTTGCCGGAAACCGTTCAACTTACCGACAAAGCACTCGTTGAAGCAGCAAGAGCCGCTTACGATAAGATTGCTTCTTACGAACAACGCGCTTTAGTTTCCAACTATCAAAAACTAACCGATGCTGAACTAAGAATTAAAACCTTAGAAAACCTTGCAGGTGAGGGAGGCGAAGAAACCCCTGAAGAAACCCCCGTTGAAGAAAAGGTTATCAACGTTCCTGCAATGGCTCTTGCAATAGCATTCGGCTCAGTTGGCGTTCTTGGCGCAATAGCATTCGTTATCTACCTAATTATGACGGGAAAACTCAAGTTGCCCACTCGCGAAGATAAGAAGAAGGCAACCGTTAAACCATTAGTTCCCGGCCCCAACCAAAAGGTTGTTAAGAAGATGGTTAAGAAGGTAGTAAGAAGAGTTGTTCTTTATAACCCTGATAGCACGGATGAAGAAGGAGCAGAAAACGCTCAATTAAATCAACAAATAACCGAAACGGAAGTTATTTCCGAAAAGGAAGAAGATAATGAATAAGAAAGTTTTAGTTACAATAGTAATTGCTCTTTGTATGATAGTTGCTCTTACGGTAGTATCCTGTAATCAATGGGATACTCCCTATACTCAACTAAACAAAGATGGTAACACCGTTAGCGTTAAGTTTAACATAAACGGTGGCGTATTCCTTGAAACACCAAACGTTACCATCGTTGACGTATATAATTTAGACAAAGCAACGACGGTAGCAAACGGCGTTAAAAGTATCGTTCCAGTTGACCCTGCAAACGAAGACGTACGTGGCTCTGCTCAAACGGCTTCCCGCACTAACTATAAACTTGAAGGTTGGTACGTAACCACCGTTAATGCAGACGGCTCTTACAATATCACCACACAAAAGTGGAATTTCGGCGATGCTTTCAACTTTAAAATTTCCAACGTAAAAGGCTCTGAAACTCCCGTTCTCGTACTTAGCGCAAGATGGATTCCTTATACTACGTTTAATATTTTTGCTCAAAACGATGACGGCAGTTTCCCACAAGCACCTACTGCCGTAGTAAATGCAGAATACCTAAATTATCCCACTTGGAATGAAGATACCGGTAAACTTCGTTATAATCAATATCCCGTTATTGAAAACAAGACCTTTGATAAGGCTTTCACCACTCCTACTATGGACGTTGAAATTACCGAAAACATTCAAGGCAATTCCTATTTTGATGAAAACGTAAACGACTTCGTAACTGAATCTATTAACGTATACACCACCTATAAGAAGGGCGATTGGTACAAGATTTACAACGTATCTGCTTTCTTAAACAACGCAAGCAGTACCGCTATTTACGACGTTCAAGCAGACTTGGATTTCTCAAACGCTATTTGGCCTGCAACTTTCTCATCAAACGCATTCAACGGCACTATTTACGGCAATAACCATACCTTTAGCAACATCTTTGCAAGCCAATATGCAGATAGCACGAAATATAACTACGGCTTGTTTGGCACTATCGGTTCTTCTGCTAAAATAGAAAACCTTACCCTTAACAACGTTTCATTTACCGTTGGTGGTCTTGATAACTCAAACGGAGACCCCTCTTATTACGGTATCCTTGCAGGTAAGATTGAAAACGGCGCACAACTAAATAGCGTAACCCTTTCAAACGGCAAACTACTTTTCAATAGTGGTAAGGGCTTTATGTTTGATAAACTTGACGCTATTTCCGTTTCTCAAAAATATCAAAACCTTATTGACGGAAAATACTATTTCAACCTAATCGCTTGCGAAATGGGTGGTTGCACCATAACTAAATCTGGACTTAGCGCAGCATTCACCGAACCCGATGAAAAGGTATTCGTTGACGGCATCTACGACAAGTATCCAACAGATTCAAGTGCGGTACAAAAGAGTGTTAACGAACTCTTTGTAATCTCCGCTCCCGACTTAGACAACAACGTTACCGTAACTCCGGTAATATAAGCCCTAAACTTATTCACTCGAAAACAATATGTGAGGTATATAACTAAATGAAGAGGAAATTATTTTCTATTCTAATGGTAGTTGCAATGCTTGCAGGATTAGTTCTTCCACTCATAGCCTGTAACTCCACGAACGGCACGGACGCACTCGTTATAATGACGGATGCTCTTGACGGCTTGTTCAACCCCTTCTATTCAACCACCGCTCCCGACGCTACCATTGTGTCTATGACACAAGTAAGTATGCTTACTACCGGTTACGTTAACGAAGAGGCAACCGTTGCATTTGGCGACGAGGAATCTGTAGTCGTTAAAGATATGGATTATATCTACGATGCAAATACCGATAAGACCACCTATAACTTCGTTATCAAAAACGGCATTCAATTTAGCGATGGTCATCCCCTAACCATTGAGGACGTTCTATTTAACATATACGTTTACCTTGACCCCGTTTACGCAGGTTCAAGTACTATGTACTCAACCGATATAGTTGGTCTTTCAGATTATAGAACGCAAACTCAAGGTAGTGATGATAGCAATACCGATGAAATCATTAGCGAACAAGCAAGCGCACGCGCAAATAACCGTATAAGAGAACTCGTAAGCGTTTTCCGTACTACGGGCAAACAACCAAGCGGCAGTTATGAAGCAAGCGATGCTGAAATGAGAGAGGCTATTAGCAGTTGGAATCTTTCAGACGGTTATAAAGAGGCTATCTCTAACGATCCAAGCAAAGTTACTACTGCAAATCTTCTTACCGACTACGAGCGCACCTTGAGTGAATTTAGGGAAGAACTTAACAGAGACTACGAATCTGCAAAAGAGTCTTTCACCGAAGAACCCTATAAGTCAACGGGCGAATTTGATGAAATTACTTCCTTTATGTTCGCAGAAGGTTTTGTAAAGATTGAATACGAAAAGGATCCGATTACCAATAAACCAAAGTACGACACAATTATAGACGTTGATCGTCAATATTCAAACGTTACCACCAAAGAAGAGGCAATAAATTACGTTTATAATACCAAAACTACCACTGCTCTTGACGAAATTCTTCTCTATTGGGGCACTGGTAACACATTGAGTTCAGAATATGCCTCTCAAGCAAAGCAAGTTATCCTTCTTGAAAGAATAACGGGCGACCAACTTCTCATTCCAAGCATTAGCGGTATCGTTTCAGTAGGACACCACACCGATGAAACGAGCATTACCGTTAACGGCACAACTTATGCTATTGCTCAAGAACATAACGAAAAGGACGGCTCTCCCTTAAACGCAGAAGAATACGACGTTTTACAAATTACTATCAACGGCGTTGACCCCAAAGCAATTTGGAACTTTGCATTTAGCGTAGCACCTCAACACTACTATACCTCAGCCAACTACGGTGACCAACCTCACTCAGTTGATATTAAAAACCACAACTACGGTGTTGATTACGCAAGTTTTGCATTCCACACCACCGTTCTTCAATCACAAAAAAATATAAGGGTACCTATGGGCGCGGGTGCATACGTAGCAACCGATGCTAACAATAATTCCAACCCCGAAGGTAACGACTTCTATCGTGATAACGTCGTTTACTTCAAGAGAAACGACAACTTTATGATGGGACAACCCAACATTGAAAAGATTCGTTACCAAGTAGTAAGCGCAACTAACGCTCTTAACGTACTTGAAACGGGTGCAGTTCACTTCGTAACTCCCCAATTTACTCCTAACAACATCAACAAGATTAACTCTCTTGCTGAAAAAGGTATTGAATCCACTTCAACCGATCAATTAGGTTACGGTTACATTGGTATCAATGCAGGTAAAGTTAAGGATATAAATCTACGTAAGGCTATAATGTACGCAATGGATACTTCCCTTGCACTCAGTTACTACTCAACCGGTACTGCTAAAAACATTTATTGGCCTATGAGTACCGTTTCTTGGGCATATCCTAAGCAAGGCAACGTTCTTGACCAAGACAACGGCAGAACTTATGCTTCAGGTTATCTTGGCGATGAGGCTGCAAAGAATGCTATTGAGCAATGTATGACTGCAGCAAACGTAAGTGCAGGCGATAGCCAACTCAAGTTGAAGTTCACTATTGCAGGTTCATCACTTACCGACCACCCCACCTATGCAACTTTCCAAAAGGCAGCAACCATTCTTAACGAATGTGGTTGGAACGTAGAAGTAGTTGCAGACACTCAAGCACTTACCAAACTATCAACAGGTGCGCTTGCAGTATGGGCAGCAGCATGGGGTACTACTATTGACCCTGATATGTATCAGGTTTACCACAAAAACTCAACTGCAACGAGCGTTCTTGCTTGGGGATATAACGAAATTTTGAACCAAGACGGATATGACACCGAAAAGGATATTCTCAACAAACTTTCCGTTGTTATTGACCAAGCCCGTAGCACGGACAATAGAAAGGATAGAAGTGATTACTACAAGACTGCAATGGGTTACGTTCTTGACCTTGCAATTGAACTTCCCGTTTACCAAAGAAAGGTTCTTTACGCTTACAACGCAGACGTAATTGATTCATCATCACTTCCTGAAACCATCAACCCATATACTTCTCCCTTAGATAAAATTTGGGAAATTAAACTCACCGAAGAGGCAAGCGCTACAGGTAGCGCAAACACCCTTCCCGGTGGTGCTATTGCAGGTATAGTAATCGGTTGTTTCTTCGGCGTTTGTTTCGCAGTAATAGCAGTTCTATTTGGAACTAAGACTATTACTATTGCTACCATTAGAAGACTACTAAAGGGCAATATTGACGAAGAAATGCAAGCATTAGACTTTGACGACGAAGTTTACTACGACGAAGATGGAGAATATATCGTTTTAGAAGAAGAAGTTTACGTAGAAGAAGACGTTATCGTTGATATTGACGAAGAGTAAAAACAACCAAAACCAACTAATTAAAAAATAATACGGCGTATCCGTTAAGATATGCCAAAATAGGAACAAAGAACTATGATAAAATACATTCTCAAAAGACTTGGTCTAACCGTGCTTATTCTGCTTGGCGTTTCTCTTATCATTTACGTTTTGATAAGACTTATGCCCGTAGACTTCATTGAAAAGAAAATAGCCGAAATGAACCAAGGTGGCGCAACGATTGATCAGGCTACCATAGATAATATGAAATCTATGTACGGTCTTACCGACGATACCTTCTTAGGCGTACTAAAAGGTTATTGGAATTGGCTTACCAAACTCGTTCAATTTGACTTTGGTACCTCCTTTAAGTATGGCGTTCCGGTAATTGACGTTATTAAAGATAGTATGGGTGTTTCATTTGCAGTTGCTCTTATCGCAACCATATTTGAATTCCTTATTGCTATCCCACTTGGCATCACCGCCGCCACCCACCAATATTCCATACGCGACTACGTAGTAACCGTACTCGTTATGATCGGTATCTCCCTACCATCATTCTTCTTCGGTCAAGTACTAAAGGACTTGTTTGCTATGAAACTCGGTTGGTTCCCCAACTCCGGTCTTACCGATGCAACTAAGGACTTGACGGGCTTTGCAAAACTAATTGACTACGTATGGCATATGTTCGTACCAATCCTAACGGTAGTTATACTTTCAATTGGTGGAAGAATGAGAATGACGAGAACGGAAATGTTGGAAGTTATGAATTCCGACTATATCCGTACTGCGAGAGCAAAGGGTCTTTCTGAAAGAAAGGTTATTTATAAGCACGCTTTCCGTAATACCCTTATCCCACTCGTTACCTCACTTGCAGGTCTACTACCCGGTCTATTCAGTGGTGCAATCATCACCGAACAAATCTTTGACCTTCCCGGTATCGGTAACCTTGCTTTCCAAGCAATGGATGCAGGCGACATTCCATTCATAATGGGTTACAATATGTTCCTTGCACTACTCAGCGTTATGGGCGTATTGCTTGCCGACCTTATGTACGCAGTCGTAGACCCACGCGTTAAACTTACAGACTAAGGAGGAGAATTATGGAAAATTTAGAAAATAAAAACGAAATAATCGTTGAAGAAAACCAAGTTCTTCCCACTGAAGAAGTTGAACAAAACGTATCTCAAATAAATCAAGCAGACGACTCCATTGAAAGAAACGTTCGCTTAATGAGTCCCGGTAGAATGGTTATGAGAAGGTTCTTCCGCTCAAAACTTTCCATCGTAGGCTTAGTTATGCTCCTTTCTTTGTTCCTATTCTGTTTCCTTGGACCAGTTTGCTATACGAGTTGGGAAAGTAATGAAATTGACTACTCCGACCGTGTTGAATATGCAACTACTGAAATAGAAGATGCAAACGGCAACGTAATCTTCACGCAAGTTATAGAAACTATCAAGCGTCCAAATTCATTTGCAAAACCATCTCTTGAGCATCCCCTTGGCACCGATGGTCAAGGTTGGGATAACCTTGCAAGACTTATGGAAGGTGGTAAGGTTTCACTCGCTATCAGTTTTATAACCGTTTTCATCGTTACCATCTTAGGTATAATCTTCGGTGGCTTATCAGGTTACTTTGGTGGCGCAATAGATAATATCATAATGAGATTATGCGACATTCTTATGTGTCTACCCGGATTCCCTATCCTTTTAGTTGTAGGTACTCTTCTTGAAAGTATGGGTGTTGCATCACAATTCCGTATCTATTACCTAATGGGATTCCTATCTCTCATAAGTTGGCCTGGCGTTGCTCGTCTTGTTCGTGGTCAAATTCTTTCACTTCGTGAACAAGAATATATGGTTGCTGCAGAGGCTATGGGATATTCCACTACGAGAAAGATATTCAAACACCTTATTCCAAACGTTATGCCACAACTTATCGTTAATATGACTTTAAGTCTTGGTAGTATGATTCTTTACGAAGCATCACTTTCCTTCTTAGGTCTTGGTGCTACTGCAGAATTCGCCGCTTGGGGTACTATGATTAACCAAGCAAACGACCTTAACGTTCTACAAAACTACTTTAACGTTTGGGGACCTCCCGGAATTTGCATCGTTGTTGCAGTTCTTGGCTTTAACTTTATAGGCGACGGTCTAAGAGACGCGCTTGACCCCAAGGCAAGGAGATAAGGATATGGCTATGGATATTAAGAATATTACCGAAAAAATCAAGAAAACTTCCGATGAAATCGTGGAAATCGTTAAGAAAAAACTACAAAAGAAAAACGACGGACACTATCTAAGCGGTAAAGAAGTAAGGGCTATTGCAAAGTCTAATAAAAAGGCTATGATGGCTCTTGAAAAGGAAAAAAATCGTAAGAAGGAAGAGTCAGAATACCTAAGTGTTATGAAAGATGAGAGTAACATCTTGGAAATTGATGCTCTTCACACCTATTTCTATACCGACCAAGGTATAGTTAAGGCTGTAAACGGTGTATCTATCAACGTTCCTAAAAACTCCACCGTTGGTATAGTTGGTGAGTCAGGTTGTGGTAAGAGCGTTACTTCTATGTCAGTAATGAGACTTCTTCAAGGCCCTACCGGACAAATTGCAAGTGGCTCTATTCGTTTTAAATCTCTTGACTTTAAGCGCGATGAAGAAGGTAAACCCATTCCCGTATACGTACGCACCAAAAACGGCAAGGTAATTTACAAAAAGAAGAGAGATAAGAAAGGCAAGTTCGTAGTTGACCAAAATGGTAAACCCGTTTTAGTACCCGTTCAAGCAGTTAATGAAAACGGCGTTCTTTCCTATGAAATGGAAGAAAAGGTATTTGATATAGCAAAAATGCCCATTCACGAAGTACACAAAATCCGTGGTAGACAAATTGCTATGATATTCCAAGAGCCTATGACTTCTCTTAACCCCGTTTTCACCATAGGCGACCAACTTGATGAAGTAACCTTCATTCATACCCCTAACGCAACTAAGGAAATGGCAAAAGCCCACTCCCTTGAAATGTTGAAACTCGTTGGTATTGATGCTTCCGACCGTGTATATAACGCTTATCCACACGAACTTTCAGGTGGTATGCGCCAACGTGTTATGATTGCTATGGCTCTTGCTTGCGACCCACGTCTAATTATTGCAGACGAACCTACTACTGCTCTTGACGTTACCATACAAGCACAAATCTTAGACCTTCTACGCGACCTTAAAAAGCGTATGAACGGTTCAATTATGCTCATTACCCACGACCTTGGAATCATTGCTGAAATGGCAGATTACGTCGTTGTAATGTATGCAGGAAGGGTAATTGAACAAGGTACCGTTCAAGAAATCTTCCACGACCCCAAGCATCCTTACACTATGGGACTACAAAAATCAAAGCCAAGTATGGAAACTAAGAGTGATACTCTCTTTAACATTCCCGGCAACGTACCAAACCCTGTAAATATGCCTACTCACTGCTACTTTAAAGACCGTTGTGATAAGTGCATAGGAAAATGCTCGGGCGACTATCCATGTATGGTACAAGTAAGCCCCACCCACTACGTTGCTTGCCATCTTTATGAAGAGGAGAAATAGAATGGAAAACGTTGAAAAGGTAGAAATTTTAGAAACCCCAGAAATGGAACAAGAAATAGAAATTGTTGAAGTAGAAACAAGTGAAGAAATGGAAACTCCAAAGTATATTCTTGAAGTTAAAAATCTTCGCAAGTGTTTCCCCGTAAAGAAATCTTTAACGGGAAAAGTTCTTAAGGAACTCGTTGCCGTTGACAACGTTTCCTTCACTCTTAACGCAGGCGAAACCATCGGTATAGTTGGTGAATCAGGTTGTGGTAAAACCACTCTTGGTAGAACGATATTAAAACTTCATCAACCAAGTGGTGGACAAATTATATTCAACGGAGAAGATATTACTAAATATAGCAAAAAGGAAATGAGACATCTCCGTACCGATATGCAAATCATTTTCCAAGACCCCTATTCTTCTCTTCCACCAAGAGCAACCGTAGGCGACATTCTTTCAGAGCCTGTTAAAGTACACGGCATCGTTCCAAAAGAACAAGTTAAAGACTACGTTTTAGACCTTATGGAAAAGTGTGGTCTAAGAGATTACTACTACGAACGCTATCCACACGAGTTCAGTGGTGGACAACGCCAAAGAATTTGTATTGCAAGAGCGCTTTCAGTTAACCCTAAACTCGTTATATGCGACGAACCCGTAAGTGCGCTTGACGTATCTATTCAAGCACAAATCATAAATCTTCTTCGCGACCTACAAAAGAAACTTAACCTTACCTATCTTTTCATCTCACACGATATTAGCGTAGTTAAGTTTATTTCTGACAAAATTGGTGTTATGTATCTTGGATCAATGGTGGAATTCGGCTCAAAGAAAGATATCTTTGACAAGCCGTTACACCCATACACTCAAGCACTATTTAGTGCAATACCTAATCCTAACCCTGACGTTAAGATGAACCGTATAGTACTTAAGGGCGATATTCCATCTCCAGTAAATCCACCAAGTGGATGTAGATTCCATACTCGTTGTCCACACGCAACTGAAAGATGCTCACAAGAAGTTCCAGCATTCAAAGATTATAACGGACACTTCTGTGCTTGCCACCTTGTAGAAGAAGAATATTATAAGAATAATGAGCAAAAAGAAGACTAAGCACTCAAACAAAGAAAGGGCTAAAAAGGAAAAGATAGTATACGTTGACGACGGTAGTACCGTTATTGATATGAGTAGTACCGTTACAGCCCCTAAAAAGCCCCAAAATCAGCCGAAAGACCCATACACTGGTCAACCAATAGGAAATAGTTTTAAAGACAAAGCAAGGACCTATTTTAGCGCTGTAAAACAAAACCTTATTCCTATGTTCGTTGTAATAATAGGAATATGCGTTATATTTGGTGTAATGTATCTTGCGTTAGAACTTGCATCTTAATAT
>JAZQVF010000047.1:0-19172 GCA_045631675.1 Candidatus Stercoripulliclostridium sp. | reverse complement strand
TAACCCACTTTGTGGAAGAAACTTTGAGTACTTCTCCGAAGACCCCGTACTTAGTGGTAAAATTGCTGCGGGTATGGTAAGGGGTATTCAAGCAAACGGGGCTGCTGCTTGTCCTAAGCACTATGCTTGCAATAACCAAGAAACAAATCGTAGCCGTAACGATAGTAGACTAAGTGAAAGAGCACTTCGTGAAATATATCTCAAAGGCTTTGAAATTTGCGTTAAGGAATCTTCTCCACGCACCATTATGACTTCTTACAACCTAATCAACGGTGTTTGGGGACACTACAACTACGACCTATGCACCACCATTCTTCGTGGCGAATGGGGCTTTGAAGGTTTGGTTATGACCGATTGGTGGATGCAAAAGAGTGCATCCCAAGAATTCCCTCAAATAACCGACCAGGGTTATCGCGTAAGAGCGCAAGTTGACGTATTTATGCCAGGTGGCGGTAGACTCCCCTTCGCTCCTAAAAAGCCAGACGGTACCCTACTTAAAACCTTAGGTAAAAAAGAAGGTATCACGAGAGGAGAATTACTACGCACGGCAGAAACGGTACTCAACCTCGTTATGAACTCATCTTCTTGGAACAGAGATTAAAAACTTAACATAAATTATAATAAAAAGGTATTTTGGTTTTATAATATCATTATGGAAAAGATAAAAGGTAAAATACTAAAAGACTACACAAAAGGGAATTTGCCAAAGCAAATTCTCCTTTTTTCTTTGCCCTTTATGCTTTCAAACGCTTTGCAAGTTTTGTTTTCCATTGTGGATATGATTGTCGTTGGACAGGTGGTCGGCCCCTCCGGGCTTTCTGCCGTTTCCACAGCAAGCCATATAGTTACCTTTATGACCATGATTTGCTTGGGCTTTGCAACGGGTGGTCAGGTTTATATCTCTCAACTTATAGGTGCAGACAAAAAAGAAGACCTCAACAAAGCAATAGGCACGCTTTTTACCTTTACCTTTATTATCGGCGTTATGATGACCGTTATCGGTCTTACTCTTGCCCGTCCCATTCTTACCCTTATGAAAACACCCGAAGAGGCAATGCAAGATGCAGTTAGTTACCTTCTCATTTGCTCGGGTGGCGTTATATTTACCTTTGGCTATAACTGTGTTAGCGCAGTGCTTAGGGGAATGGGAAATAGCACGCAACCCTTTTTCTATATCTTGATTGCATCGGGCATAAACGTTGGTTTAGATATCCTTTTCGTTTTGCATCTTAATATGGGCGTTGCGGGCGCTGCATACGCAACTATCATAGGACAAGGGGTCTCGTTCATCACTTCTATTATATATTTATATATAAAAAGAAAGGATTTCGGCTTTGATTTTCGTTTTAAATCCTTTATTCCCAACAAGCAATCTTCTAAAATACTTATTAAACTCGGCATACCTTTTTCCCTTAGAAGTGGCGCAGTCAACGTGTCTATGCTATTCGTAACAAGCCTTGTAAACGGCTTAGGAGTTGCCTCAAGCGCAGTGTTTGGAGTAGGTCTTAAGGTTGACGATATGGTTAGAAAAATCTCCATTGGCGTAAACTACTCCGTTTCCACTTTCGTTGGACAAAACTTTGCAGGAAAGGAATTTGACAGAGCCAAAAAATCAGTTTATTGGGGTTGGATATATAGTTTTTTAATATATCTCGCTTTCTTTATCGTATATCTTGTGGACGTTGAAGGACTATTTAGCCTATTTACTACCGACAAAGAAGTCCTTTCACTTGCGCCTATTTTCGTAAACGCCATTATATTTAGTTTCCCCGCTATGATAATAATGCGTGGCACAAACGGATTCATTCAAGGGGTGGGCAACTCTATGCTGAGTATGATATTTGCCCTATTAGACGGATTTATCTTACGTATAGGTCTAAGTTATCTTTTGGGCAACGTATTCGGTCTTGGCTTATTTGGACTATTCTTAGGATACGGTTTAGCAGCCTACGGCACTGCCCTTCCCGGTATGGTATATTTCTTCTCAAATAGATGGAAAAAATCTCATTTTTTAGATAATTTATAGAATTATTTTCCCTTTTTGTGGCAATCATCTTGGTATGATTTCCATTGACAAAGAAATAAACAAAATTAAAAAAGATTTAAACCTTTCTTCCGATTTGGTGGAAAGGTATCTTGATATACAAGGTCGCAAGGTAGCAATTCTTTACCTTGACGGTATGATTAACGTAAAGACCATTGACCTTGGAGTAGTAGACCCTATAATTAGGCGCGGGAGTGAAATTAAGGAAGACTTGCATCTTCTTGAAAGCATCGTAGAAACAAGTGAAAAGTTAGAATTCTTTGAAAATAGAAAGCAAGCCCTTGAAAGATTGCTGACCGGTGGTAGTCTTATACTTTTTGACAACGCATCGGGTTATGCCGTTTGCTCTGCACAAGGCTTTTCTACGCGCGCAATAGTTGAGCCACCCGTATCAAGCGTTATAAAAGGACCAAGGGAAGGGTTTACTGAAAGTTTTAAAACTAATATTACCTTAATTAGGCGCCGATTCCCTACGGGTAAGTTGGTATTTAAATCGCTAACGGTGGGTAGATACTCTCAAACACACGTGGAAATTTGCTATCTTAAAGGCATAGCAAGTGCTAAGGTGGTAAAAGAAATAGAAAGAAAAATTAAGAAAATTGATATTGACGGTATAGTAGACTCTTCCTATATAGGTAAACTTATGGAAGATAGAAAATACTCCCTTTTCAAGCAAACGGGCTCCACTGAAAAACCGGATATACTCGCTCAAAAACTCCTTGACGGTAGAGTCGCAGTTATCGTTGACGGCTCTCCTACCGTCCTAACCTTCCCCTTTTTGCTCATTGAAGATTTTTACGACTCGGAAGATTATTATAGACGACCTATTCGCACTACCGTAATTCGCATAATGCGTATGCTCGGAGTGTTTTTTGCAATATTCCTACCCGGAATGTTCGTTGCCTTTCAGTCGCATCAATATCAATTACTGCCCATTAAACTATTAGTAACCATAATAAATAGCACTTCGGGTATTCCTTTTAGCCCCGTTACGGAAATGCTCGTTGCACTGATATTATTTGAAGTTTTAGGGGAAGCAAGCGTTAGAATGCCACGCTTTCTCGGTATGGCAATGAGTGTCGTTGGTGGCATTATCCTTGGAGAAACGGCAGTTAACGCAGGTGTACTTAGCACTCTAACCGTACTTATTACGGCACTAAGTAGCATAGGTCTTTACGCTATCCCCGATGAAGTGGGTACGTTTAGCGTTATTAGACTTATCTTCGTTTTCGTAGGTGCAAGCCTTGGTACTTACGGCATATTGATTGCAACCTTAGTTATTATAACCTACGTTTCTTGTATGGAAAGTTACGGAGTACCCTATCTTTCTCCATTTGCTCCCATAATACCTGAAGACCTTAAAGATAGTATAGTAAAATTTTCCATCGTTGATAGGACAGAGCGTACTTCTGCCCTTAACTTAAAAAATAAAATTAGACTAAGATATGAACGCTAAAATTATCAAAAGGCAATATGCTTTAATAGTATTCTTCGTACCCTTCGTTTTCAAGTTTTCCGTACTCCCTGCCATGCTTTCAGAAAGGGCAGGAAGGGACGTTTGGCTTACCATTTTTCTAATTATGCTCACAGAAGGCGCACAACTGCTATTTATAGTTTTAATAGATAAAAAGGGTGGTCTTGATGCCATTAAAGAAAAATATGGTAATACCACCTATTACCTTGTTTCACTCCCCATTTTGCTTATTTTGATACTTAAAGCCTCCGTATATACTGCAGAAACAACTTCTTACGCAAACTCCTATTTGTTCTATAATATCACTACCAAAGGTGTAGGTATCATAGTAATTCTTGCAAGTTGCTACCTTGCCGTAAAAGGCGCTAAAGGTATAGGTAGACTCGTTGAACTTGCCGTATGGCTTATTCCCGTTGCTATAATTATAGGTGCGTTGTTTGGAAAACTAAAGTTGTACCCCTCTTACGCCTTACCTATTTGCGCAAAAGGTATAATTCCCATCGCTCTTTCCTATAACGATGCACTCTTTTGGGCGCTTGACTTTTCACCATTATTGTTTTTTAAAACGCAAGAAGATACCCTGCTTAGAAGAGAAAAAAGGTCAAAATTTCCTACTATACCAATCGCCGTTACGCTATCCATTTTGTTTATGACGCTCCTTTACCTATTCTACGTTATGAATTACGGTGAGGCAGGACACCTCGTTGACACCGCCTTTTCTTCTCTTGGCGCTTTCAACGTGGTAAACACGGAAATCGGCTCTATAGATTGGCCCGCTATAACCTTATGGTTGACCATTGCAATAATATCCCTTGCTCTAAAGATTTTCGGCTCGGGCGCCGTCCTACACTCTTTGCGACTCCCCTTTCCCATATCCTGCTTAATTGTTGGCATGATAGTTATAACGCTCAGTCAATTATTCTTTTATAATCTTGAAAGAGCCTTTTCACTTGCAACGTCATTTGTTAAATACGTTGTATTTGGCTTTGAGATAATTATACCTATGGTTGCTTTCGCCTTACTTGACTTCAAAGAAAGAAAGGGGGATAAAAAAGTTGAAACGACAATATAAATGGATTGCTTTTCTAATAGGCTTTGCCCTTATGTTTGCGCTCGGTGTTGAAAGCACTCCCCTTAGTGAAAGGGCAATCGTTGCAGGACTTGGCATAGATTATGAAAATGATAGATTCATCGTTTCTGCACAAATTCTCCTTCCCTCTTCTAACGATAGCAAGTCAAGTGGTATTGCTATTAGTTCAGCAGAAGGAAAAACTATCGGAGAGGCACTTGCTAAGATAAGTAGCGAATCAAGTATGCTCGTTGCAATGAGCCATTGTAATCTCGTTTTGCTTGGAGAAAACTTAATTCAGGACAAAGCCTACACTTCCTTAGACTATATGGTAAGAAACGCTTACCTTTCGGAAAATGCATTAATTCTTACCACCTACGGAAGTGCAAAAGATATACTTTCTGCAAAAACGGCATACTCCGATATGACTTCGTTCTACATTCAAAGAGAACTTATGGTGTACGGCAACTATAAAGAGGCGGTGCGCAGAAATATTAAGGAATATCTTTCTTCCTATTATACACATAATTCTGCTAATTGGCTTACTAAAGTTAGGAAAGTGGAAGCCGAAAAACCACAAATTGGTGGCTCTACGGAAAACGGTGGCAAAAGTGCTAACGAAGAACCCGTTTACGTTTTTGACTTTTCTTCTTGCGCCATAATTAAGGGAAATAACTTTGTTTTTGACGGTGGAGAAGAAATTATCAGTGGCATAAATTTCGTACACTCAACCCTTGACAAAGGGGATATAGTAGTTAGCGATAATGAAAAAACTTACTGCTTTTATATCATAAAATCAAAGTCGCAAACGGACTACGAGCCAAAGGAATATCTTTCAAAGGTAACCGTAAAACTTGATTTAATTTTAAAGGAAGTTATCGCTAAAGACAACTCTAACTTTTCCGTTACCGACGTTGAGCCGTCAAACGAAGTTTGTGAACTCGTTAAGGGTTACGTTTGCTCTACTATAGAAAACGCTTTCTACGAATGTAAAAACAACGGAGTTGACATTTTTAACCTTTACGAAGGCTTTTATGGAAAAATGGGAAAAGAATGGCTTGAAATGGAAAACGATTATCTAAAGAAATCTAAAATTAACGTTGAAGTAAAACTTTCATTCTACTAATTTTTTACTATTTGCGTGCGCGTAATTTAAGTGTTGCAAACTATCTCTATTTATGATACAATGTTATTTAGTAAATTGAGAGGTGTTTGCTTATGCAAATAATTGAAAAGATTAAAGGTGCAGCAATTGGCTTATACGATGAACTCGTTTTGCACTGGAAGCATCCTGCTAAGGGTAATTTCGTTTCTTATAAGGAACTCGTAAATTACGCAGTGGGCGGTATGGGTAGAAATATGGTTACCTACCTACTTACCTATATGGCACTTTCTGCAAGTAATACCCTACTTGGCTCCACCATAGGTATTCGTCCAATGCACTTGCAAATTATGTCCATAATACAAACCATTCTTGGCATATTCTTTGCAATGTTCCGTGGTAAAATAGTTGATAATACTCGTACGAGAATCGGTAAATTCCGTCCATATATCGCTTTTATGGGATTCCCTCTCGTTGTAGTTGCTCTCATCTTCCTATTCCTTCCCTTTAACGAGATGAATTATAACGATAAGTTGATTGCAACATTCTGCTTTGCAACGGCTATCGCAATGTTCCAACCAATGTTCACCGACTCTTACACCGAACTTGGTTCCGTTATCACTCCAAATTCTAACGAACGCGCAAGACTTCTTACTATCAGTATCTTAATTGCATCGTTCTCCCCCACCATTTACAACTTCATTACCCCACTCATTCTTGATTGGACCGGTCTTACTTATACCAACATTGAAACCTATCGTTACGTTATCGCATCGTTTGCAGTTGCAGGCGTTGGTCTAAACCTTATTACCGCTTTCGGTTGTAAAGAACGTATCATTACTTCTAAGTCCTACACCCAAAAGGTTGGCCTTATTGAAGGTATGATGGGTATCTATAAAAACAAGTATTGGTGGATTAAAAATATTGCTTCTATCATTGGCTTCCTTGAAAGTTCATTCTCCGTAATCTTCGGTTGGATGTACATATATGGAACTCAAAACATGGTTCAATATAGTTTGCTTACCACCATTTACGGTACTGCATCTACCATTGCAATGGTAATCACCCCCTATCTTTTACGCAAACTCGGTAACCGTGGTATCCTACTCTTCCACAACGTTGCAAACATCGGTTGCCTTTCTATTATGTTCCTCGTTTACAAGAATCCATTCTTGTTCTTCTGCTGTATGTATCTAAACGCAGTATTTAACCAACTACAACTCGTTTACGACCCCGTTCTCAATGCAGAAGTTAAGGACTATCAACAATTCCTTACCGGTAAGCGCGTTGACTTGATGCTCGGCGCCGCTGCAACCATAACCACCCCCATTACCCTTCTTACCGGTCTTGTTATCCCCTTCGTTTACGAGGCAATGGGTATCACCACTAACTACGACATCCTTTACGATCCACAAGTTCGCAACAATATGTTCAATATGCTTTGCGCACTTTCCATCTTAGGCTCCGTTCTAAATCTAATTCCCTTCTTCTTCTATCGTTTGAGCCGTGAAAAGCATACTATGATAGTTCAAATCCTGAGAAGGCGCGCGGCTTTTACCGACTATGCGGCAGGCACTATCACGCCTGAACAAGTGGTAGAAACGGTGGACAATCATCGTAAGATCTTGGAAATCATAAATGCAGAAGAACCTAATATGAAAGACGCTCGCATGGCAATTAAGAACGCTTATGCTATAAGAGCAAACACTCCTGAAGAAAAGGCCTACAAGAAAGATGCTATCAAGGCTGCTAAGAAGGCTTACTTTGAAGCAAGACATATTAAAGAAAATAAGGAAGCATATAGAGAAATCTACCTTAAAGAAGAGAACAAGTTTGAAAATCCAAAGAATGCTCTCCTTCTTGAAATCGGCAAAAAGATTAAGGAGTATACTCCTTATGAAATACGCAGTATTTCATTTGATGCTCTCGGTGTAGAAATCCCCACCGATAAAAAACTCCTTGCTCTTTACAAGAACGAAAGCAAACGCTTCCAAAAGATGATTGCTGAAATCAATAGAACCTACGGCGACGACATTCCTACCGGCCTTTATGAAAAGGTTGAAGAGGCTCACGCTATCGTCGTTGAAGATATCAAAGACAAGGTTGCAATTAAGGCTCGCGACAAGGCAGTTGACGTTGCTGAAAAAGCACTCATTAAGTTTAACACCGTTTTCAATTACTACAACGTAAAACTTGAACTCGTAGCAGAATCTGAAAATAGAGATCTATATCCACATATTGAGGCAATGTATGAAGACGCTCTTGCCGAAATTCAAAGAAAGGATAAGGAACTCGCTGAAAAAGAAGCCGCTGAACGCGAAAGAAGAAAACAAGAAATCTTAGAAGAAAAAGAGGCTCGCTTCAACTCATTCTCTCCTGAAAAGCAAGCACGTATCCTTGCAAGACGTCAAAAGGCCGAAGCAAAGAAACTCGCTCGCCAAGCAAGCGTTGTTGCTACCGAAAACAACGATACCGATGAAAACGAAGGAGGTAACGAATAATGAAAAAGTTAGTTAAAGTTACTTTAATAATTTCCCTTCTTGCAGTAATACTTTCAACTTCCCTTTTGGTAGGTTGTCAAAGCCTTAACAACGACGAAGCATACGAGGCATTACAAAACGCCATCCATAACACTCTTATAGATGACAACGCTCACATATTCTACTGGAAAGAAAGCGTTTCCACACCTCGTGCTAATAGCATCACTAACCTTGTTGAATTAACTACCGTTAACGTTCTTTGCAATATTGACAAACACTACAACTTCGTTAAAGACGGCGACGGCGAATACGACTACGACGATCTTAAAGCAAGAGTTACCAAGTCCTATGACGGCAAACAAGTTTATGAACTTTATTGTGGTTATGCAGAGAACGGCAACTCCTATCTTGCAACTCGTGGCTCTATGACTTCCACCACCCCACTTACCAATAGTGATAAATATAACCACTCTTCTCTCACTGCAGAAGAATACGTTCAAAGCGACGCTTTCAAACCTTATACTCTCGCTGAAAAACTTAAAGAGTTAAAGGGCTTAAAGAAGGAAGATCTCATTATTGATAGCACGGAAAAGAAGGGTGAGGTTACCACCATTACTTGCAAACTCAGTGAGGACTATCTTACGTCTTACGAAAATACAAACGGACAAAAGAGCGTGCTTGACGGAAAGTACGTAACTATTGAAATGGCTTACGAAAGAATTTCTGCCATCATCGTTTACCAACACGATCCTAACGCAGGTGAAAGCAATACGAGTGGTATTCTTGCACTTGAGTACGAAAGTTATAAACTTGAAATAGTTTACACCGGTCCTAAGTTCACCGTTCCACAACCATAATTCAAGAGCCCGCTTGGGCTCTTTTCATTAGACTATCATTAAGGAGGCCGTTATGTCTTTTTTAACTTGGATACTTAAAAAGTTTGTAGTACCTATTCCAAAGGTAGAAAATTTTGAGCATTACCTATTCATTGGACCACACCCCGACGACATTGAAGTAGGCGCGGGCGCAACCGTTTCTCGCCTTGTTGAAATGGGCAAAAAGGTTACCTATTTGATTGCCACAGACGGATGTTACGGTTCCCAAACTGCCGATTATAATAAGGAAGATTTAATTGCTACGCGTCAACGCGAAGCCCTTGATGCTGCTAAAACTCTCGGCGTAAAAGAAGTATGTTTCCTACCCTACTCCGACTGCGGTCTTTACAATCTAACAGAACTTACAACCGAGATTGCAAAGAAGATTGTGGAAATTAAACCGGATGCCGTTTTCGGTCCCGACCCTAATTTACAAACGGAGTGCCACGTAGACCACCTAAACGTTGGTAGAGCAGTTGCTAACGCTTATCATCAATGCGCCAACGCTCCCTTTGCAAAGGAATTTGCCGGTCTTGAGCCGGCTAACCCACAAATGCTTGCTTTCTATTATACCGATAGTCCTAACCGTTACTTTAAGACGGGTGCTAAGCATTTGAAACGCCAAAAAGATGCTCTAAAATGCTTTACTTCTCAAATGTCTTTTACTGAAAAAGGTAACGGCGACGGAGATTTCATTATGCTATACAATCATTTCCGTTCCATAAAGTTCGGCTTAAAAACCTTCAAAGGTAGAGCGGACGGATTTAGATGCCTAAACAACACTCATACCCATTGTTGCGCTGAAAAAATTTAACGCATTGACAATCTTTCGCCCCGTCTTTTTAGGCGGGGTTTTTTTATGCTTTTTTGCTTAGCAAAAAAACCTCTTGTCAAGTTCTTCTTTTTGTAGTATTATATATTTACTTATAATGTGCGCGCGATGGCGCGTACGCATAAAAGGAGAGACTTATGGCAAAAGAGAAATCCAAACTCAACCAACAAGCCGAAAAACTAAGCGATATTATTCCAAATAGTGAAAAACTCGCTTACGGTGCAGGCGCATTAATGGACGGTGGTGGCGTTGCCTTGATGGCATGTGTAATGGTTAAATATATGACCAACCTTGGTATCGCTATGGGTATTGCATCCACTATCTTTATGATTTCCAAACTTTGGGATGCTATTACCGACCCAATTATGGGTTTTATTACCGACAACACGAGAGGTAAACACGGCAGAAGAAAACCCTACCTATTCTGGGGTGGTATTTCACTAATGTTTGCTATCTTCCTACTCTTTGCTCCTATAAGAGATTGGGGTATGAGTGTTGGTGGCGCAATTGCTTACATAACCATTTTCTATTTGGTATGGAATACTTGCTCAACGGTTACTATGGTGCCTTACTGCTCCCTTGCAAGTGATATTTCGCCTAATCATAGTGAAAGAAACTGGGCAAATACCTTCAAATTGGTTTTCTCCGCAGCCGCAGCAGGTCTTTCTTACGTTATACCACTATTCCTTCTTGAAGCAACTCAACCCGGTGTAGACGGCACTCCCGCATCTTTAACTATGACGGAGTTTTGGATTATAATTTCCACCCTATTCGGCGTATTATTCGGTGGTGGCTTAATTATAGCAGGCATTTTCGTAAAAGAAAGAATTAACCCCGACATGAACGCTCCAAGAGAAAAGTTTAACTTCAAGAGATTCCTTCAAAGTTACGCTATTCCCTTCAAAAACAAGTCCTTCCGTTGGCATATCACTATGTACGCAACTGCGTTTATGTGTGCCGATATGATTTCTGCACTTGCAGTTTACTACGCAACCGACGTTTGGGCAGGTCAATATTTAGACCTTGGCTTTATGAGCCTTAAATTCTCATCAATGCTCATTGTTGCACCACTTATGGTTATGGCAGTAGTAGCATTCCCTATCGTTCGTACGCTAATGGTTAAAAAGAGCAAACAATACGCTTTCCGTATCGGTCTACCTTGCTATATCGTTGGTGGCATTATGCTTGCAGTTATGGACCCCTCTTGGACTCCCCCTATCGTCGTTCCTATCGTAGCAGCCGTTATGGGTCTTGGTTTCGGTGGCGCTCAAATGATGCCTTGGATTATCTTCCCCGATACCGTTGACGTTGCAGAAATGGCTACGGGCGAAAGACCTACCGGCACCTACTCCGGCATTATGACCCTTGTAAGAAAGGTTGCAGGCGCACTCGGCGTAGGTATGGTTGGTTGGATTATTGACGCTTGTGGATATCAAGAGGCACAAGAAGGCGTTACTGAATATATCGTTCAAACGGAAGGCGCACTCCTTGCTATCAAACTCGTATTAGGTATCTCCGTAGCAGTATTTATTACCATTGCATTCCTTGCATCATTCCGCTATAAGATTACCGACAAGAAACTTGATAGAGCAAGATACTTCATTGACAAGGTTAAGGCAGAAGGTATTGAGAGCCTAACCGAAGAAGAAGCAAGTGAAAGAAAGGCTCTCGTTTCAGAACTTTACGGCAAAGTAACTGAAAACGCTTGCAACGAAAAGGAAAACGCTCAAGAAGTTTTGAAAGAAATAGGAGAATAATTATGGTTAAACATATGGTTTTATTTAAACTAAAAGATAACTCTTACGAAAATTGCCTTAAGGCAAAAGAAGTACTACTTTCTATGCAAGGTAACGTTCCCGAACTTCGTTCCATTGAAGTAGGTATTGACTTCCTACACTCAGAAAGAAGTTACGACGTAGCACTCATCGTTACCGTTGATAGCAAGGAAGCACTTGAAAGTTATCAAAAGGATCCCTATCACTGCTCCGTTGTTAAACCACATATGCACGCAGTAAGATCGGGCTCCGTTGCACTTGACTTTGAATTCTAAGAGGTGAATTATGCAAGACTTTTATAAAGTTGACTTGAACGGCTACACTCACGCACTACCCATAATGCCCATTGGCAACATTAAGATTTGTTTCTTTAACTTGCACGGCGCTCAAGAATTAACCGAACATTGCGGTAAGGAACTTGCAAAACTTGCATCTAACGATGTTGAAGTAGTAATCACCGCTGAAAGTAAAGGCTTGCAACTTGCTCACTGCGTTGCACGTGAACTTAACCATAAACTCTATGCAGTTGCAAGAAAGTCAAAGAAACTCTATATGCAAGACGGCATAGAAGTTACCGTTAAGTCTATTACCACCGCAAACGAGCAAACGCTCTATCTTTCTGCTCACGATACTGCACTCATCAAGGGCAAAAAGGTTGCAATCGTTGACGACGTAATTTCCACAGGTGGCAGTTTGAAAGGTTTGGAAATGCTCGTTGAAAAGGCAGGTGGTGTTATCGTTGACCGTCTATTCGTGCTTGCTGAAGGCGATGCAAAGGATAGAGATAACGTAAAATTCCTTGCAACTATACCAATTATTACCGACTAATTATGCACTCTCCCACACGAGAAGATTTACAAAAACTATATAGTCTCCTCGGCGACCTTCTCGTCGAGGATACTTCTTATAGTAAAACCACCATCTTAGGTTGGTTTAAGGATAGAAACCCTCTCCTTAGGGTTACTTCCGATTATGCTATTTTTATGGGAGATACTGAAAACGGCAAAACTCTTTATTGGTGCCCTATCGCAAAAAACGACGACGCTTTCATTGAAGCAGTGGGCGTTTTGGAAAGTTACGGCGCAAAAACTTTAACCAACGTTACGGAAGATAGAATTCCCCTTCTTGAGAAAATGGGTTATACCATTTCCTACTCTCGCGATTACTCCGAATACCTTTATGCTCCCATAGACTTAATTGAGTTAAAGGGTAAAAAATTCCACTCCAAAAGAAACTTTATAAACGGCTTTACCTACCCCTACGAGTATCGTCCATATAAAGAAAGCGATAGAGAAAATCTTTTTGAACTTCTTTATAAGTGGAGTTATCTCCACATTGACAAAGACGTTGAATGGTCTGAAGAAGATAATTGGCATTCCCATCACGTCATAGAAAAAATTAAACTTGACCCTGAAATCCAAGCAATAACTGCAGTTATAGATAATCTTGAAGAGTATAACTGCTTTGCAGACGTGCTTATCATAAACGATGAAATCGTGGGCTTTGCTCTTGGGGAAATTTTGCCTACTAACGTCGGCGCTATCTACTTTGAAAAGGGAGATATTGCATTCAAAGGAATATATCCCCTAATAGACAATCTATTTTGTAAACAGCACTTCAACGAAGTTAGATTAATAAACAAACAAGAAGATATGGGGCTTGAAGGTCTTAGAAAATCCAAACTAAGTTATAACCCCGTTAAACTGCTAAACCGATTTGTGGCAAGGAAGGTGAGCGATGCTTAAAGTTGACGTTCTTGCCTCGGGTAGCAAGGGAAATTGCACCTTAGTTACCACTGAAAACGGAAAAAAATTGCTTATAGACTGTGGTATAAGTGCGCGCGCTCTTACGAATGCTCTTAAGAAGAGAAGCGTTTCCCTAAACGAAATTAAGGCAATACTTATAACGCACGAACACGGCGACCATATATGTTCTTGCTCCAGTCTTAGCGATGCTTACCATATCCCCATTTTCGCTAATGCAATCACTATGTCCGCTTTGAAAAGAAAAACGGGACTTAGAGGCGGGTATTATTTTGAAGAAACCAACCCATTTACCCTGCTCGGCTTGGAAATCAGACCTTTTAGGACTTCGCACGATGCAGTATATCCCGTAGGATACTCCTTAGCCGATGGAAATAGTAAGTTCACCTATGCCACCGACTTGGGATATTTTAGCGAATCGGTAAAGGAAAGTGCTAAGGGTAGCGACCTTATACTCATTGAGTCTAACCACGACGTTGATATGCTACTAAACGGACCGTATCCACAACCACTAAAAGAGAGAATTCTTTCTTCGCGTGGGCACCTTTCCAACAAAAGTTGTGCCAATGCAGTAGTTGAACTTATGGACCTTGGCACTAAAAACTTCATACTTGGACACCTTTCAGAACAAAACAATACTTACGACCTTGCACTTCAAACGACACTTGAAAGTTTGAGAGCGCTCGGTGCTAAGCAAGGAGAAGATTTTACACTTAAAGTTGCAACACAAAAAGAAGGACTTGAAACGATAGAAATAAAATGAGAAATGATGGTGAAAAACTAAATCTTGAGCCAAAAGATGGGATTCTTTCCTATTTCTTTTCTTTGTTCGCAACCCTTCTTTTAAGCATTCCCGTGGGTTTAATTCCCGCAGGGAATACTCAAACCTTGTTAAATTACTTCGTAACGCAACTTGGTTTCCTAATAGTGCCTTTCATATACCTTGCAAGGCGCAAAATTTCGCCCCTTGATGCCATTCCTATCAAGAGCAAAGTAAAGGTTATTCCCCTTTTGCTCGTTATTCCCATTTCCATTGGCGCCTTCCTACAAAACACCATACTTTCCGTTTTGTTCAACAACCTTTTGGAGATTATTGGAATAACACCAAGCGTTAATATCCCTTCCACCGAAGGGGTGGGAAACGCCATTCTCGCAATAGTTGCAGTATGCATTCTCCCCGCCCTTGCAGAAGAGTTTCTTTTCCGTGGCGTAATGCTTACTTCCTATCGCAAAAAGGGACTTATGCCCGCTATGTTGCTCATAAGTTTAACCTTTGCACTTTCCCACTTTAACCCTGCTCAACTTGTGCATCAAGCGATATTAGGCTTTCTTCTTGCCTACGTTACCATTGTTAGTGGGTCCATTTGGTACGGAGTACTTATACACCTACTCAACAACCTTATTGCTTTGTTTTTAGGCGACGTTATCCCCGCCTTTAACGACTTATATAACTTGAATACGACGAATATACTCATTCTACTTGCAATGTGCGTCGTAGGCGTAATTATACTATCCCTTTCTCTCGTTGCATTCTATAAAACGAGCGTAAAGGAAGATCTTAAAGTGGAAAACCCCTTCCATATTCTATCAAAAAAGAAGGCTCCTTCTTGGTGGAATGGCGAAAAGATGAAAGACCCTATGACTATTGGCACTCTCGTCTTTATGGTGGTTATGGGCATCCTTTCCACCTTTGCTCAATTAATAGAGTTTTAGAGGTGATTATGAGTAAAACCTTTAAGTTAAGTGCAATAATGCTATTTAGCGTCCTTGGTCTTCAAATTTCAAGGATACTCTTTGGCTTGCTCCCACTTAGCGACAATATATCTTCTTGGCTATTTAGTTTCATTATGCAATGTGGTTTCCTTGGACTTTTCCCCTATCTTCTTTACAAGGCTTGTTTCAAAGGGGAAAGTGATTTCCTTAAGGAAATTAGGGTAAAGGCTAAGGTGCATCCTTTAAGTTACCTTTTGGCAGTAGTTATAGGTCTTTTAACCTATGGTGTAAACGTGGGTGCAAGTACCGTTTGGTACGTCCTTCTTACTTCCTTTGGCTTTACCTACGTACGTGGCGCAGGCACTTTGTTTACTTCCCCCGAAGTACTTGTTTTTGAAATTATAACTTCCTGCCTATTGCCCGCAATATTTGAAGAAATCACAGACCGTGGACTACTCCTTGCCACCTTAGACGACGTTAAAAGCGATACAGTAAAGGTTATTGCCGTAGGACTATTCTTTGGCGCTTGCCACCAAAATATGCCACAACTTGGACCAACTGCCATAGCAGGTGTAATCATCGGCTTTATGGCAATTAAGAGTGGCTCAATAGTCCCCGGTATGATAGTTCATTTTATTAACAACTTCATCGTAACTATGGGGGCTTATTTTGCTCAAAAGGGTATAACGCTTGGCATTATTACTACAATTGAAAACTTTATATTTAGTAACGGACTTTTCTCAATAGGCGCAGGCGCACTTTCAGGTATAGCCGTTATCTTCCTACTTCGCTACTTTATGGTAATTAACGAAAAATATCAAAACAAAGATGCAAAAGATAGCGATGAAAATACCATAAGCGAAATTTACGGCATTCACTACAACGATGAAAAGGGACTTCCCTTATACTATAAAACCCTAAGTGGAACGGGCGATAAAGTGCAAGTAAAAACTAAAAAAAGCGACTATATCCTTCTCGTCGTTGCCTTCCTTTCTGCTATGGCAGTTACCGTCTTTACTTATATATGGGGGCTACTGAGATGATTAAACTTAACGTTGTAGCAGTTGGAAAACTCAAGGAAAAGTTTTGGGCAGACGCCATTAAGGAATATCAAAAGCGTATTTCTAAATACGCCGACCTTACCGTTATAGAATGTCCCGAAGGTGTTGATGAAGGAAACTCTCTAAGACTACAAAAACAAGAAGAAGCAGGTATCCTTAAAAAATTAAAAGGCTACGTCGTACTTTTGGCAATTGAAGGGGATATGATAAAAAGTGAAGACCTTGCCGATTTAATTGAAAGGGAAAGCACTCGCGGACAAAGTGAGTTTACCTTCGTTATAGGTGGCTCTCGTGGCGTAAGCGCTGAAATTAAAAAACGCGCAAATAAACTTATAAGTTTTGGTAGAGTTACCTATCCGCACCAACTTATGAGAGTAATACTTAGCGAGCAACTATATAGAGCAACAACGATAATACATAAAACGAGTTACCATAAATAGAAAGGTTACGCATATCTTTATGGTATGCAAGTACAACAATTTTTGGACAACTTAAAAAATGTCGGCACCCTTTCCTACGTTGGGGAAACGGCGCTAAACACCCCTATCCCTATGATTTCAAAGGGTAAAGGTGAAAAAGGCAAGGTACTTCTCGTTGGCGCAGTGCATGCAAGAGAATATATTACCGCTCCACTACTATTAGACCTTATAAACGACTACGACGGCGACTACCCCGTTGACTGTATACCTTTATTAAACGTAGACGGTGTATCACTCGTAACGGAAGGATTAAACGGCTTAACGCTAAAGTTAAGAGATAGGCAAACGCTACTTAGACTAAACGGTGGCTCTACCGATTTTAGTCTTTGGAAAGCAAACTTGCGTGGTGTGGACCTTAACTTAAACGCAGATGCAGATTGGGGAAAAGGAAGGGGTAATCTTAACTATCCTAATCCTGAAGGGTATATTGGCCCTTTTCCCTTTAGCGAAAAGGAAAGTTACGCCGTACAACGGCTAATAGATAGCAACGATTACGCACTTATGGTTTGCTATCACTCCAAAGGCGAAGAAGTCTACTATGGTTACAAAAGAAACCATAGATATAGAAAGGAAGCGTTAAGGGTTGCTGAAAAACTGCAATATAAACTAAAAACCACTCCTTACTCTACGGGCGGTCTTAAAGATTATTTCACCCTTAAAACCGGCTACTTAGGGCTAACGATTGAGGTTGGTAGCGATGCGCTTTCCCACCCTATTACCTTAGACCACCTTGAGGAATTAAAGAAAAGACACAAAGGAATAATCCATCTCTATACGGAGATTGCACAAAAAATATGGACAAAATAACTTTTATGAAACTTGCTATAAAAGAGGCTAAAAAGGCCGAACTTATTGACGAGGTACCAATTGGTGCCGTTATCGTCAAGGACGGCAAAGTTATAGCAAGGGCGCATAACAAAAAGGAAAGCAAAAACCAAGCAACTCGCCACGCAGAGATTGAAGCAATAGAAAAGGCAACCAAAAAGGTTAACAATTGGTGGTTGGAAGATTGCGATATATACGTAACTCTTGAGCCTTGCGCTATGTGTGCAGGGGCACTCATAAACAGTAGGCTTAGAAATATATACTTTGGTGCTTACGACAAAAAAGCAGGTTGTTGCGGTAGTCTTTATAACCTACCCGAAGACACTCGCTTTAACCATAGATTAAAGGTGGAAGGTGGTATTCTTGAAGAAGAATGTGCTTCCCTTTTAACAAACTACTTTAAGAAAAAGAGGAAATAGTATGCTAATAATAGTAGGACTCGGCAACCCCGGAAAAGAGTATGAAAACACCTTCCATAATATGGGATTTAAGGCCCTTGATACACTTGCAGGAAAAATGGGCAAGAGCATCAAAAAGGCAGAGTGTCAAGCCCTTACTTGCACCTTTTCAAGAAACTCTGAAAAGGTGGTTTTCGCAAAGCCTCTAACCTATATGAATCTAAGTGGTCAATCGGTAAAAAGCCTACTACAAAAGTATGGCGCAACGGCTGATGAATTGGTGGTTATCTACGATGATATTGACATTGATAGATTTGCTATTCGTGCAAGAGTATCGGGCTCTCCTGGCACTCACAACGGTATGAAAAGCATCGTACAATGCCTTGGCACCGATAAGTTTAAGCGTATTAGAGTGGGTATCGGTAGAGACGGCGCATACAACCTTGCAGACTACGTTTTAAGCAACGTCAAGGCAGAAGACAAGGAAAACTTTGAAAAATTGTTTTCCGACCTTGCAGTTGCACTTGAAAGTTATTTGAAACACAACGACTTTGACAAACTAATGAGGGAGATTAACAAGAAATAATATGGAAAAACTCCTATACAAGCAACCTGCTAACAAATGGATTGACGCCCTACCCCTTGGAAATGGTATTACGGGGGCTATGGTTTATGGTGGAGTAAAAAAAGAGCGCATTGCCTTTAACAACTCTTCCCTTTGGTCAGGCTATCCTAAAGACCACGATAATAAGGAAAGTTTAACCTATCTTCCTAAGGTAAGGGAACTTATATTCAATGGGGAAAATCACCTTGCAGACAAACTTACCGAAGAAAAACTTGACGGCGCTTACTCTGAAGGATACCTTCCTCTCGGATATCTTGACGTTGCCTTTAAGGGGGTAAAATCTTTTCCTTATCAAAGAAGTCTTGACTTATCAAAGGGGGTAATGGAAATTAAAACGGGCAATCAGGAAAGAGAAAGTTTCCTTTCTTATCCACATAATCTTTTTGCTTATAAAGTTTCTTCTAAAACTCCATTTAGCGCAACCATAACTACTTCTTCAAAACTCGTAAGTGAAGCAAGATACGGCGAAAATATTGCTCTTATAGGACAAGCACCCGACCACGTAAAACCAAAATATTTAGGTGCAGTTGAAAATCCCGTTGAATATACCGATATGCTTGGTATGGCTTTTGCGCTTTGCGTTAAAGTTGTAACTAACGGACAAAAAGTAAGTGATACCAATGGACTTAAGGTCTTTGGCGCTACCGAAATGACCTT
>JAZQVF010000046.1:0-2590 GCA_045631675.1 Candidatus Stercoripulliclostridium sp. | reverse complement strand
CAGATGTTTGACTTTGGTGCTTATGCTGAAGTTTACAATCTTTACAAGCCCGATATGACTGGAGGACAGGTTGCAGGGGCAATAATTTGCTTTATTTTAGTAGTGCTTGTACTTGCAGCGCTCCTTTTCTGCGCGATATTCTTTGGAAGAAAACTTGTAAAGCGTATTATCGGTGACAAAATCTTAAACCAAGACCTAATTGTTGAAATTGACACTTTAAGAAAGGAAATCGTAAAGATTACCAAGGAAAAGGACAGAATTTTAGGTCTCAAGATAGCCTATCAAGGTTACGATATCTTAGAAGGCAACGAAGGGGAAGATACTTCTTCTGAAAAGAAGGAAGGGGAAAGCCGTTTCTACAAACTTACCGAAGTTGACAACAAGTATGCTGACCCTGAATTCAAGGAAAGGGAATACGAGTGTTACGACCTAACTCTTGAGCAAATTTGCGATAGATTCCGTAACTATGCAGCAAACAATCCCGACAGACCTTGGCGTCATCTTTACTATGAGCCAAAAATCGTAAGATTGTTCTTCTCATCACTTGCAACCACCCGTCTTATCATTCTTCAAGGTATATCCGGTACAGGTAAAACCTCACTTCCCGAATGTCTTGGCCACTTCCTAAAGAATGATACCACCATTGCATCAGTTCAACCGTCCTGGCGTGACCGTACCGAATTGTTTGGATACTTCAACGAATTTACCAAGCGTTTCAATGAAACGGAAGTATTGAAGGCTATGTACGATGCAACCTACAATAAAGACGTATACATCACGGTATTGGACGAAATGAACATTGCTCGTGTTGAATACTACTTTGCAGAAATGTTGTCTATTTTGGAAATGCCATCGCGTGACCAATGGGTAGTTGACCTTGTTCCATCCGGTTGGCCAAGTGACCCTAAACACGTAGAAAAGGGCCGTTTTAGATTGCCCGAGAATATGTGGTACGTAGGCACTGCAAACAACGACGACTCTACCTTTGCAATTTCCGATAAGGTTTACGACCGTGGTATGCCCATTAACATTAACTCTAAGGCAGCGCCTTTTGATGCGCCCTTGACCGAAGGTTTACCCATTGACTATACCTATCTTGAAAAACTTTTTGCTAAGGCACAAGAAGAGCACAAGGTTAGTGAAGAAAACCTAAAGAAGTTTGAAGACATGGACAATTACGTTATTGAACACTTCCGTTTAGCGTTTGGTAACCGTATCGTAAAGCAATTACGTGAATTCGTTCCCGTATACGTAGCGTGTGGTGGAACGGAAATTGATGGTCTTGACTACGTACTATGTAACAAGATTTTGCGTAAGTTTGAGTCTTTGAACTTAGCATACATTCGTGACGAAGTAGACGATTACATCAAGTATCTTGATGACAACTTTGGTCCCGAAAATATGACCGAGTGTAAGGAATATCTTACCCGTTTGAAGAAACTATTCTAATAATTAGAGGGATATGTCAAATAACGTTTACGAGAAGATAGTCTATCAGATAAACAATCTCCTAAAGCAGGAAGAAATCTACCCGAAGTACGTAGAGAGCATCACTTCGGGCAAAAATGACTATAAAATCTCCCAAGTTTACACCAAAAGGAACTATGACAACTCGTGGATAGGCACTATAGAAGAGTGTATTGTTAGTTTAGATAACATCGTAAGAAACCCCCGTAAGTTCATAGTTATTGAAGAAGATATCGTAGATATCTCGCTTGCTCGTTCCATATCCGTTGAATCGGTTAAGCACCTATCCCAACACACCAACTTAATTTCTTCCGTTGACAAAAACGGAATGGTAATACCCTCAAAGATACTCAATACGTCCAAAGAAGAGTCCTTTGACATTTATGAAAACCGTTTCATATACACTCTTTTGTTAAAGACGCGCGACTTTATTGATAGGCGTTTTAGTGAAGTACAAAATGCCCTAATGAAGAGTGGCGAAATTGACGTAGCCTTAGAGAGTGAGTTTTCTATTGGCAAAAACAAGGTTAAGTATAAACTTGACGGCTCTGCAAACTTCCCCTTTGATGCAGTTGTAAAGAAGAAAGGCGAAGGTCTTACCGACGTTGAAAGAATAACCCACATAAAGAGTATTATAGGCGACTTCTTAGCCAGCCCATTCAGCAAGGAAATGCGCTCTTGCGCCCTTGTAAGACCGCCTATACAACGTACCAACGTAATCTTAAAGAATCCCGACTTTAAGAAGGCGCTCGTATTATGGCAATTCATAGAGAGTGCCGAAAAGACGGAGTTTACCCTTGATACCGTAACTGAAACTGCCGAAATGCCTGCACCACTTGCAGACAAATATCGTGGTTTAATCTTCTTGAACACCGTTTTGATGCAATCAATAGCCGAAACCCGTAGGGACGGTGATATTGCAGATATCGTTGAAGAAGAGAAGAAGACGGAAGCCGATGAATATCGCACCAAGAATATTGACGACTTTGTTCCCGATGATTTCCCCCATCTTAAGATGGAACTTAGTGAAATCCGTAGGGTATACAGAAAACTAACGCAAGGGGAAGCAACCTTAACGTTAGGGGAATTGAGCAAGATAAACGGTGCGCTTGACCGTGTTTTA
>JAZQVF010000045.1:0-1812 GCA_045631675.1 Candidatus Stercoripulliclostridium sp. | reverse complement strand
CAGTTTTCGGTTACAACGTGGCTATCGTCGTTTGCACAAACCTTGCTATGCGTACCGTTGCCATTTGAAGTAAATGCACCGTATTCGTGACCAAGTGCATCAATTACATCGCCTTCAATGGTGAATTCACAACCTTCACGCGTACATTTTTTTGATGCCTCTGCACCATTTTCCGTACAGTTTGGCTCTAAAGCACTGCCGGGAATAACTGCCATGTCGTGTCCGAGTGCAGAAATAGCAACTTCTTGCTTTTCTCCACAAACTGAACATTCTTGGAGTAGTATTCCATCTTTAAGGCAAGATGCCTCTTTTACGACGTAACTATCTTCCCAAGTATGGCCGTCATCACAGTTAGCAACAAAATCTTGGCTAACACCAGCTGCTACCGCGCTTGTAGTAACTGCAGTGGCTAACATGAGAAACAAAATAACTAAACGTCTTCCCATTACAATCTCCTTTGTGAAAATTTATGTTTTGTTAATTTTTGCTAAAATATAAAATTTGGCGCCCTCTCCACGTCGTTCGCGCCTTGTTATATATAATATAACACTATAGATAATATAAAGCAACTCAAAACGAGTAGTATTATTCCTTAATATAAGTAAATTGGATTTTTTGAAAGCAAAGTTGCAATTCAAACTATGCGTATATTATAATATTGATATACGCGATATATATGGAGAAGATATGGAAAAGTTTTTAACAGTATACGCTCTTTACGATGATGATACGCAAAAAATCCTAAAAGGCTATCAAGACACTATACTTGAAAAAGGCTTTGTTTCTACGCATACGACGGATATACCTTTCCATATCACACTTGGAAGTTTTCCAACGAGTATGCTAAAAGAATTGGTTGAAAGAATGGAAAAGGTAAGCCTAAGTAGCAACCGATTTGAAATTGAAATCAGTGCCGTAAACACCTTTGGCAGTCGCGTTTTATTCCTTGAGCCTACCCCAAACGATCAGTTGCTTACCCTTCAAAAGCATTTTGATATGAGTTATCCTTACAACCTGCCTTACCACGCACACACCACTATGCTACTTAGCGAAGAATGCGACGTTAGGGATGCAAAAGAAACTCTTTTGGATGCCTTTAAACCACTTAAAGCAACAATCGTGGCAATTGAGATGGGAGAGTTTTTCCCCACGCGTTTCATTTGTAGAAACTGCTTAAAATAAAAAAAGGAAGTGCTTTCACTTCCTTTTTCCTTTGTACTTTTTCTTCTTAAAGTTCCGTCTTAGTAAACGAGTACGGCATTAACTCTTCAAGTCTATATACCTTGTACTTTTCGGGAGTACCAAGAATTACGAGAAAATCTTTTGAGCAAAACTCCGTCATAACTTGTCGGCATACTCCACAAGGGGTGCAGTTAGTGGACAACTCTTCCCCTTCCTTTCCACCTACTATCGCTATCATTTCAAACTCTCTTTCCCCTTCGCTTATCGCTTTGAAAAATGCGTTTCTCTCTGCACAAATAGTGGGAGTATAAGATGCGTTTTCTACGTTGCAACCAAGATACACCTTGCCACTCTTCGTAAGCAGTGCTGCCCCCACCTTGTAGTTTGAGTATGGAGCATAGGAGTTTTCTCTTGCTTTTACTGCGTTTTTGATAAGTTCAAGTTGCATGTTAATCTCTCCTTACTACTTCGCCTAAGAAACTACTTCCTTTAGTATCCTTCTTGTCAACGTTAAAATATTCAAGTATAGTTGCAGATATGTCTGCAAAACTTTCTCTCGTCTTTAAGTCAACTCCGCCCTTGATACCTTGTCCGTATATAATCATAGGCACGTATTCGCGTGAGTGGTCG
>JAZQVF010000044.1:0-5602 GCA_045631675.1 Candidatus Stercoripulliclostridium sp. | reverse complement strand
GGAATTAATGCCACCAGTGTACCAAACACCAACTTCATCTAAAGCCTTTGCTATAATGCGAGCATTCTCTTTATAGTATGCAATGTTGTTATAACACTCTTGAATTCCTTCTTCACTAAATACTGCTTCTGCACCTCTTTGAACAATATATGAAGTGCCATTAAACTTGGTTGTTTGACGTCTTAACCACATTTTATTGAGCATCTTCCCTTCAATAACGATGTCTTTGGGAACAACGGTATATCCGCAACGCGTGCCTGTAAATCCGGCTGTTTTAGACAATGAACAAAATTCTATAGCACATTTTCTTGCTCCATCAATTTCAAATATTGAACGAGGCAAATTGCCATCTTCAATAAATGCTTCATAAGCAGCATCAAACAATATTATCATATCATTGTTTAGTGCATAATCAACCCAAGCCTTTAATTGGTCCCTATTATAAACCGCACCCGTTGGGTTATTAGGAGAACAAAGATATACTATATCACCAACAAGACCATCATAAGGCATGGGTAGGAATCCGTTTTCTTCATTTCCTTCTATGTAAACGATTTTTCTTCCAAGCATAACGTTGCTGTCAAGATATACGGGATAGACAGGGTCGGGTATAACGATAATATTATCATTAGAGAAAATATCCGTAACGTTAGCAATGTCACTCTTTGCGCCGTCAGAAATAAATATTTCATCCAAGTCAATGTCTACGTTGCCAATATTTTTGTAATATTTTTGAATTGCTTCTCTTAAGAACACATAACCTTGTTCATCGCCATAACCACGGAAGGTCTCAGCCTTACCCATTTCTTTACTTGCATTTTCAAGTGCTTTTACTACACTTGGAGCAAGAGGCTTTGTTACGTCGCCTATTCCCATCTTAATTACGGGTTTATCTGGATTGTTTGCTTGAAACTCTCTTATTTTGCGAGCAGTTGTTGAAAACAAATAACTTTCCTTTAATGCATTATAATTGTCGTTAATTTTAACCATAGTTCTTTAAATCAATTTCTCCTATATAATTTATTGCCGCCTCTCCCACCAGTGATATAGAATCATTATGATACTTAGCAAGAAGGCAACCACCTTTTAATTCTAACTTAACGTTTCGCCCACAAAAGCCTTTTAAAAACGAATTGTATGCCACCGCGCTTGCTCCTGTGCCACAAGCAAGAGTTTCTCCTGCTCCACGCTCCCAAACTCGCATCTGAATGAGATCGTCTTTAATAAGCGCGACTTCTACGTTTACGTCATATCTATTTGAAATAAGTTTTGCTCTATTAATAACATTATCATCAAGATTTTTGACGTAAATTACAGCATGGTCGTTACCTACGTTAATGAAAGTTATATCATTTACTTCATTAACAATTCGAGGTGAACCAATCTCCGTTTCTATTATGGCTTTGTTTTGAAACGAATTTATAATTTCAAGTTTCTTTGTACCAGATAGCGTTTCAACAAGAAACCTATTGCTACCGGGATACCTATCGCATAGTATTTTGCCAATACACCTAAGTGCATTTCCACACATTTTTGCTAACGAACCATCACTATTATATATTGACATTTTGGCATTTGCGTTAGAAGATTCTTCTACTAAGACCACTCCATCTCCACCTATACCAAAATTTCTATCGCTTAGTTTTGGCACCAAAAAAGCGTGATTAGATTTAATGAATTCTATTTGATGCTTAGCCACATAATAACTGTCAATAAATATGTAATCGTTACCTAAACCATTCATTTTAGTAAATAACATACAATTCCTTTGTATATTATATGCTAATTAAGGTTAACTTATTTTTTATAAACGATTCTCCTGCAATGTGGACACTCAGCGATGTCGCCAACATTTTGCAATTTAGCATCAACTTCTGACTTGATTTCCATACCACAAGCAGCACAGTTGCCATCGTTATAGGGAACGATTATTGGCATTTTAACCTTGGCTTGCTTTGCCTTATTATATATAGCAAGATCATTAGGATCAAGAATAGCCTTCATATCATTGAACATCTTACCTTCGTTTGCAATTGAAGAAAGTATTTCTTGTCTCTTTTTATTTCTTGCAATATCAACAAGTTTAAAATCTTGTCTATACTTGCTATTCTTGGCTATTAATTCATTAGATTCTTTTGCTATTTCTTCAAGTCTTGCAAAACTTCTCTTTAACGCTCTTTCAATATTGTCAAGTTCTTTTTCTAATGAAGAAACACTATCTTCCATCTTGTCAATTTGGTCAAGTGTTTTTGAGCCAGAGAAAGACGTTGTCTTTGATTTTTTTACATAGTTATCAAATTCGCCTTTTAATCTTTCAATATCAGAATAAACGTCAGATGCTTCCTTATCATAGCGAACTAACGTTTCTAAAATTTCGCTAATAGCATTACGTAATCTTACGTGCATTTTGTTTTCATCGCTATTATTAAAATCTTTTTCTGCCTTATATATAACAAGGTCTAACTTTTGGTACTCTAAAATTTTTGTAAGGTCCATATCTTACTCCTAATTCAACGGATTTGTGCAAGTTGTTGCTCCAAATACGTTTTCTATTTTTTCTTTTATTAAAAGTTCTTTTATTAATTCAATAAATGGCATTTCGCTATCATAATGACCAAAAACTATAACGGGGAAGTCAAGATCTTTTGCTAATCTTAAAACGTTATATTTAAAGTCACCAGAAATAAAGACGTCTGCCCCACATTCCATAGCTTTTATTAACTCACTTTCTTGAGAACCACCGCCTCCGTTTACAACAGCAATCTTCTCGATTTTTTTGCAACCATCTCCGACAAAAGCGACGTGAGAATCGTTAAATAAACATTCCACACGCTTCACTAATTGGGATAAACATATTGCTTCATTCAACAAACCTACGCGCATATTTTGTAGTTCATCGTTTAATGGAGCAAAACTACTGCATCCCAACATTGAAATTACTCTATCGTTTAAACCACCTTGTGTAAAATCAATTGAAGTGTGTGCACTATATATTGCAACGTCATTTTTAATAGCTTTTGCTATAGCCCTGTGTTTAGGCAATTTTAGGTCTATTTTTTTGATTGGCATAAATATACTCGGGTGATGCTCTATAATTAAATTAGCACCCTTTTGTATAGCTTCATCAACTACGTTAATGGAGGTGTCAAGAGTTATGATTACACCTTTACATTCCCATCCTAAATCACCGTAAAGTAAACCGGAATTATCGTATGATGCCTGATTATACAATGGTGCAAAGCTTTCAATTATATTCACTATTTCTCTTATTGTAGACATCTTATAATCTCCTGATATTCATCCATCATCTCACCCATAGGGAATTCTCCGTTAGGAAAGCGAGTTTCTAAAACCTTCTTTCTTGCCAAAAGCATATTGCGATAATCCTCTCTACTTGGTGAATTTTTCCCAAATCTTAATTCTTCATCACAATAAACTTTACCATCTTTTTCAGCAACTATGATTTGATAATATTTGTCGCCTTCATGCACTACGTAGTCTTTAATCGCACCATATCCAATGCTATTTATTGCCTTTCTCGCAACTGCTGCATTTTGATGTGGGCATACTATCAATCTTTTGACATTTGGAATATTATCGTTAAGTATTGACTTAATTTCGTATCCACCAAGCCCTGCAATGACGGCTGTATCAAGGTCTTCGAATATTGCTTTAAACCCATCACTTACCCTTGTAGCAACAAGGTGGGATAGACCGTATTCTTTTGCTAAGTTCGTTGTCTTATTAAGGCTTTTTTCGCTTATATCAACAGCAATAACTCTTTTACATTTATTATTCAAAAGAGCTGAGATTGATAGTTTTCCATGATCACAGCCGACGTCAGCAAGAATATCACCTTCAATCTCGTTTAATATGAAGTTTAATCTCTTATCAAGTTTAAGCACAATTATTTATCCAAAAAATCACGAAGTTTTTTCGTTTTGTTGGGATGTTTAAGTCTTCTTAAAGCCTTTGCTTCAATTTGACGAATACGTTCACGAGTAACGTTAAACACCTTGCCAACTTCTTCAAGTGTGCGTGGACGTCCATCACGTAGGCCATATCTTAAAATTAAAACCATAGCCTCACGTGGTGCAAGAGTACCGAGAATCTCGTTTACTTGCTCTTTAAGCATGTTTGCTTCTGCTGCGTCTATTGGAGCAGTAGCAGAGGTGTCTTCAATAAAATCACCTAAGTGGCTATCATCTTCTTCGCCGATAGGTGTTTCCAAAGAAACGGGATCTTGAGCAATTTTTTGGATTTCAATAACACGTGATTCGGGAATGCCCATTGCTTCAGCAATTTCTTCTGAAGTAGGCTCTCTGCCTAAAGTTTGTAAAAGTGAACGTGAAACCTTAATAAGTTTATTGATGGTTTCAACCATATGAACGGGTATTCTTATAGTACGCGCTTGGTCTGCAATTGAACGAGTTATTGCTTGTCTAATCCACCAGGTTGCATAAGTTGAGAACTTAAAGCCTTTAGTATAGTCAAACTTATCTACCGCTTTCATCAAGCCAAGATTTCCTTCTTGAATGAGATCCAAGAACGCCATACCTCTACCAACGTAACGTTTTGCAATACTTACAACAAGACGCAAGTTTGCATTAATCAATTTTTCTTTGGCAGCAGCATCTCCTTCCGTCATCTTCTTAGCGTAAAACAATTCTTCTTCCGCCGTTAAAAGAGGGAAACGTCCAATATCTTTGAGGTACATTTTAACTGAGTCGTCAATATTAACCTCGCTCATTATCTTTTGAAGAAGTTGGTCGTTTTTGGTACTTGAAGGATCAACGATGCTTACACCGTTCTTTTCAATTTCTTTATAGATGTTTTCAAGTTCGCCTGGTTCTAATGCAAACTTTTCAAGTTTATTTAACAATTCTTCTTCGTTAATTTTTTTATTATCTCTACCCTTATAAGTATCAATAATTTTTTGCACCTCTGCCTTGATTTTTTGTTCTTTATCAGACATTTAATGCATCCTCCTTTGTGGCTTTGTTTTTATTTATTACTTAATAATTTTAATAATTCTTGTTTAAGTTTTTGCTGTTTTTCTTCAGTTGCCGTCTTTATTTCTTCAAGCAAACTGTTGATAATTAGTTGCTTATTTTCTTTTAATAATTTTGTAATACAAGCGTTATAATAGTCGCTTTGCTTATCAGTTGGCACTTGATCTATTGATGAGATAATAGCATCTATTTCATCTTTAGCCTCAAAATCCAAATCAAACAAATCACCCTTTTTAGGCAATGCTTGCATCTCTATTCTTGAGAGAATGTATTTATAGACCAACTTATGTACACTATCTTCAAACAAATTCTCATTGAGATCCGATAAATATACGTATTCTTTTAATTCAAGCATGGACGCAAGCACAAATCTACTCATTTTTTTAGAAGCAGTTATCGTATCAGATTTATTATTAACCACTTCACGTGGCTTATCAATAGTTTCGCCACTAATGTATTTCGTCACTTGAGTAATTAGGGCTTCTTGACTAAGTCCACTTATTTCCGAAACGAGTTTTGCATAAGTTTCTCTTGAAACGGGTTCCAAACTCGCCAATACAGGGATTGTCGAAAGAGCAAATTTTTCCTTT
>JAZQVF010000043.1:0-34944 GCA_045631675.1 Candidatus Stercoripulliclostridium sp. | reverse complement strand
GTTTGCCATTCATTACCATAGTTTCCCATACACTTCAGAACTTGCACTTCAAAAGGTTAAAGATCTTGCAAAGAAGTTGACGGCTTATTGTGGTGATATTAAACTTGCCGTAGTTCCATTTACTGAAATTCAATACGCAATACACGAGCACTGCCCTGCAGAATTTATGATAACCATAATGCGTCGTTTTATGATGCGTATTGCAGAAAGAATTGCTATAAAGAACGAATGTGGTGCGCTTATCACGGGCGAAGCATTAGGTCAAGTAGCAAGTCAAACGATGCAAAGTATACAAGTTACTAACTCCGTTGTAACCCTTCCCGTATTCCGTCCTCTAATTGGCTCGGATAAGTCGGAAATCATTGATATTGCAAATAAAATAGATACTTTTGATATTTCAATTCGTCCATATGAAGATTGTTGTACGGTTTTCTTACCTAAAAACCCTGTAATCAAACCAAGAATTGAAGATGCTGTTGAATACGAAAATAGGCTTGATATAGAAGATTTAATTAATAAGGCAGTAGAAAATACCGTTATGGAAGTAATATCCGTAGAAGACTAAGGAGATGGCCTTTATGATTAAATTACTAAAGACGTTATTAATTATATTTATTATATTGGTTATTACTGCTATTGCAGGATTTATAGCACTCATGGTAGCAAGTGATTGGAACCTTGAGAATTTTAAGTACGTAGAAAAAGAGTATCAAGTAGAAGAAAACTTTGAGTCAATAAAACTAGACTTAAAGGCAAGTGACGTTGTAATACGTCCATCAAACGACGAAAAGTGTAAGGTTGTGTCTTTTGAAAACAACATATATTCACATTCTATTGAAGTAATTAATAATGAGTTAGTAGTTGGATGTAATTACAAGAGCGCATTATTCTTTTCTTATAAAGATACGACAATAACCATCTATTTACCTGAAAAAGCCTACAAAACCTTCAATTTAACCACAACCTCAGGTGACGTTAAGGTTGAAAATCTTAACGTAGACGACATATCCATAAATGTAAGCAGTGGCGACGTTGAGGTTAACAACGTTGAATGTAACAATATTTCTACGGCGGGTGAGTCAGGTGACGTTGAATTACAGAACCTTAAGGTTGGTGGAGATGTTTCAGTTGTAAGAGATAGTGGCGACGTTGAGTTTTCTAACGCAAGTTGCAGTGGAAGGGTAGACGTTTCAACTGATTCTGGTGACGTAGGAGTTGAAAACCTTGTTAGTGAAGGCTTTAAAGCAGAATGTGATTCTGGTGCGGTTGAATTAGAATCTGTTTTGGTAAACGGGGATTTGAACGTCAAGGTAGAAAGTGGCGACGTTGAATTTTCCAGGATTGATGCTCTAAGCCTTGACATTACCACCACGTCTGGCGACGTTAAAGGGTCTTTACTAAGTGATAAAATCTTTGCAGTAAGAAGTTCAAGTGGCGACGTTGACGTTCCTCAAACGACTACTGGTGGTGTTTGCAAGATCACCGTTCGTTCAGGAGACGTAGTAATAACGATTTGCAAATAACTAAATTGTTATTACTAACGCTGGATGAGACCTCTTAACCATAATGGTTTCATCTACGTAAGCAACTAAAGTGTATAACTCTAAATTTGTATTTGGCTTAGGTAGTGTAATTTCAACAAAATCTAAGCCTTTTTTATGCTCGTAAATAATATTTCCCTTAGAATCTTCTATTTTGTAATTAAACTTGTTGTTTGGAGTGTACTTTATTATAATTTCTCCATCACCAATCATTACCTCAAAATCATCAGGTATTGACTCATCAAAGTAATGTGATTCATTAAGTCTAATTTTATTTGAAATTTCAATTGTTTTAGTTAACTCTATGGGTGTATTTTCATTAGAAAGTGTCAACGTGTGAAAATTTTCTAATGAAAACGAGTCAATTTGAACGGTTTTTATAGAGTTGGGTGTGCTAAATTTATTGTTTAATGGTAGTTCGGACCATATTTGTCTTGCACAAATAGTTGGGTAACTTCCGCCGGATACGGACAAAGGAAGTGGTTTTTTATAATCATTACTACCATACCAACAGGCAAGAGTATAATCCGTTGTATATGAAACGTTCCAAGCGTCGTAGTTGCCATCTGCGTTTCCGTTCGTACCCGTTTTGGAAGCAATTTCAAATGGTAGAGTTCCTAACTTCTTTGCGGTTCCATTTTTTGAGCAGTCAATTAGCATTTTTGTTAGAAAATAGGAAGTTTCTTCGGAAATTACTCTTTTTCCATTCTCTTGGTGACAATAAACTCTTTTTCCATTTTTGTCGTATATGGCCTTAATTGCACCTATATTTTTTCTTATTCCACCATTTGCAATGGTAGAATAGGCGCTAAGAATATCCACGATGGTTTGTCCATTCGTAGTACCGCCAAGTGCTGTTGCAGGTCCATCTTTTGGGCTTAAAGATATTCCAAAATCTTTAGCGAGTTCAAAGGAATTATTAAGTCCAACCTCTTTAAGGAGTTTGACACTACATACGTTACTTGAATTAATTAAGGAATCGTTAACGTTTGTCCATCCAAGATACTTATCATTATAGTTTTTAGGTGAGTAACCGTCAAAGTCTGTTTTTTCATCTAAAATTGGGCTACTTGGTACAATTATACCTTTTTCTAAAGCGGGTGCATAACTTATAATGGGCTTTAGCGTAGATGCGGGGCATCTTCTATAATTATAAGGCGAATAGCCAACACTGCTTATATAGGCAGTAATTCCACCCGTTGAATTATCAAGCAACATAATAGTTTTGTGGCCATTACTTATTGATAAACTTTGAGCATCGTACGTTTTAGTTAGAAGATTTTGTTCGTTTTTGTTAAAAAAGGTATGAATGGTATATCCGTTAGATAAAACTTCGCTTTCATTTACGTTTAAAATCAAACTTGCTTCATTTATTACCATTTCAGTATATGACGAGTTACTTTCGTTTTTTAATGAGTCAATTGTAGGTGGAGTGTAACTTTCTTCTAATGCCAAGGAATACTCTTTGGTGGTTATATACTTTTGCTCATACATGAGTTTTAATATTAGATTTCTTCTATTTATTGCATTTTCAACGGAGTTTAATGGGGAGTTTTTTAGTGGATTTTTAACTATTCCCGCTAAAATCGCACTTTCACTTATGCTTAAGTCTTTAGGCTCTTTGTTAAATAGCCTTTTTGAAGCGCTTTCTATACCATAAAGAGAGTGACCGAAATATATTGTGTTTAGATACATTGCAATAATTTCCTCTTTTGAGTAATTCCTTTCAAGTTCAATACTAAGTTTTGCTTCTTTCAATTTTCTGTTTATAGTTTTTTCATTTGAAAGGAGAGCATTTTTTACAAGTTGTTGAGTAATGGTAGAACCTCCTTCCTTGAAACTACCTGCTTTAGCGTTATTTATCGTTGCGCCAATGATGCGTTTTAGGTCAAGCCCATTGTGGCTAAAAAATCTTTTGTCTTCTACGCTAACGAAAGCATTGATTACGTTTTTATTTATTTTATCGTAGGGGACAAATTGCTTGAGTGAAGAAAAATATTCCAATTCACTTCCGTTGCAATCTAAAATTTTTACTGTTTCAATCATTTTGTTTTCAAGAACGCTTTTGTCAAGTTTTTGGTCTTTTACGACGATATATGCATAAAAACTGATACCAAGTATTATAAATAATGCAATAAATAATAATACTAAAGCGACTATTTTGTAAATCTTTTTTGCTTTCATAACGAATTTAGTATTAATACATTTTTTCCTTTTATACTTGATTATCGCGCGCGTATTATGTATAATAACAAAGTATGGAAAAATATTATATTGAAACTTTTGGATGTCAAATGAACGTTCATGAATCCGAGAAACTCGCAGGTGTACTTGTTTCTATGGGTTATGAAGAAACTACTGAAAGAGCGCAAGCGAAAGTTATTGTGTTCAATACTTGTTGTATTCGTGATACTGCTGAAAAAAAGATATTTGGCAATATTGGCGAACTTAAAATTCTTAAAAAAGAAGATAAGTCTCGCATTATCATTATAGTTGGCTGTATGACTCAACAAGAAGGTATGGCAGAAACTATTGCTACGAAGTTTCCATTCGTTGACATAATTCTTGGTACTTCAAACATACATCTTCTTCAAGAAAAGATTGATAATCTTTTAGAACGTCGTGCTCGTGGTCGTGGTAAGGTTATTTCTATTGACAAAAATGAGAAACCTGAAGTCAATGAAGACGTTGTTCCTTACCGTACTTCTTATCCTAATGCATGGGTTAATATAATGTATGGTTGCAACAACTTTTGCGCTTATTGCATAGTTCCATACGTTCGCGGAAGGGAAAGAAGTCGTGACCCCGAAGTTATTCTTCAAGAAGTAGAATCTCTTGTTAAATTAGGTTACAAAGAAATCACTTTACTTGGGCAAAACGTTGATAGTTACGGCTCGGATAGAACCGATGGAGTTAATTTTTATACTTTACTTCAAAAAATTGCTAAAATTGATGGTAAGTACCGTTTACGTTTCATGACTTCTCATCCTAAAGATTTGTCTGAAGAAGTTATCAAACTAATAGCGGATACTCCAAATTTCTGTAATAATATTCATCTTCCCGTACAAGCCGGCTCTAACGCAGTTTTAAAGGCAATGAATAGAAGATACGATAGAGACAGATATTTCTACCTTATTGACCTAATTAAAAAGTATATGCCCGATTGTGGTGTAACCTCTGACATTATGGTAGGTTTTCCTGGCGAAACGGAAGAAGACTTCTTAGACACCCTTGATTTAGTTGAAAGAGTTCGTTATCATAACGCCTTTACCTTTATTTATTCCCCAAGAAAGGGTACGGTTGCTGCAAAAATGGAACAAATTCCATATGCAATTAAGAGTGAAAGAATAAAAAGACTTATTGCCTTACAAAATAAAATAACACTTGAAATTAGCGAAACCTACGTAGGCAAGATAAAGGAAGTGTTAGTTGAAGATGCTCCTAAAGAAGGCATGCTTTGCGGTAGGACTGATTGTGGAAGATTGGTTACTTTTGCGGGCGATAAGGGTATGATAGGACAATTCGTTAACGTTAAAATAGAGAAAAACAAGGCTTCTGCGCTTATAGGAGAGATTGTAAATGACTAAAGCACCGAAACTTTCCCCAATGATGGAGCATTACAAACTATTAAAAGAACAATACTCTGACACGATACTTATGTATCGTCTTGGAGACTTTTATGAAATGTTCTTTGATGATGCAATTGAAGCAAGTAAAATTCTTGATTTAACTCTCACAGGTCGCGATTGTGGTTTGTCTGAACGCGCGCCTATGTGTGGAGTACCTTTTCACGCAGCAGACGGTTACGTTTCAAAACTTGTAAAAGCAGGTAAAAAAGTAGCAATTTGTGAACAACTTTCCGCACCTGGCGATCAAAAAGGTATGGTTAAGCGTGATGTCGTTAGGGTTATAACGCCAGGAACCGTTACCGATGATGAAATTTTAGATGCTACTGCAAATAGTTACTTAATGGCAATAACTATGTCAAAAGCAGGTGTTGGTCTTGCATGGGCAGACGTTTCAACGGGTGAAGTTAAGGTTAGGGAACTACCTTCTACCTTGAATCTTGAAGACGTAATTTTGTCTATTTCCCCTCAAGAAATCATTACTGATAGCAAAATTTATGCCGACGTTTTAGATTTTGAATCAGTTGGACTTGGAAAACTTCCTCGTCCTCAATCTTACTACGATTATTCTTTTGATCAATCTACTGCTGAAAAAGCAATTTTATCATTCTATGGCGTTAATAATTTGAATGCTTTTGGAATTGAAAATAATACTCTTGCTATTTGTGCGCTCGGTGGACTTCTTGACTACGTTGGTGGAACTCAAAAGCGTAAGTTAAATCATATTCGCGTACCTCAACTCGTAAGGAGTGGGGATAGAATGTTCATTGATTTCAACACTAAACGCAACCTTGAACTTACGAAAACTCTCTCTGACGGCTCTAAAGTTGGTTCTTTATTCTGGGTTCTTGATAAAACTCGTACGTCTATGGGCGCACGTGCATTAAGAAGAGCGATAGATGAACCATATTCAAGAGTAGAAGATATTAACGCACGCCTTGATGGTGTTGAAGAACTTTGTAAACGTCCCTTTATGCGTGAAGAGTTGGGCGAAGCACTTACTTCTATCCACGACGTAGAGCGTTTATGTAATCGTATCGCTTACGGAACTATAAATCCACGTGGAGTACAAAGCATTGCATATTCCTTAAATAAACTCGTTGCCGTAAAAGAGTCTCTCCAAAAGGCAAAGAGCATGCGTTTAACACTTCTAAGAGAGTGTATTGACCCAATGGAAGATTTATCAAGTGGTATTATGAACGCACTTGTTGATACACCACCTATAACCTTAAAAGATGGTGGTATCTTCCGTGATGGCTTTAATCAAGAACTTGACAGTTATCGTAATGCAAGAAAATCTGCTAAGGTATGGTTAAGCGAATATGAAGCGAAAGAAAGAGAAGCAACTGGTATTAAGCAACTAAAAGTTGGTTATAACAGAGTGTTTGGATATTATATAGAAGTTTCTAACTCCAATCTTCCACTCGTTCCATATCGTTTTGAAAGAAAGCAAACGCTAACTACGGGCGAAAGATACATAACTGACGAACTTAAAAAGATGGAAGAAGTTATTTTAGGCGCTGAAGAGAAGGCTCTTGAACTTGAAACAAAACTTTTCCAAGAAATAAAGCAAAGTCTTTCTGAAGTCGTTGCCGTTTTACAAATGAACTCTAATGCAGTTGCAGAACTTGACCTAATTTATTCTTTAGCTACAACTGCAGCCTTAAACGGATACGTTAGACCAAGGGTAAACGACAAAAAAGACGATATAGTTATAAAGGACGGAAGGCATCCGGTTGTGGAGGCATTAAAGCGTAAAAACGCTTTCGTGCCTAACGATGCAATTTTAAACGCTGATAGTCGCACGTTAATTATCACAGGACCAAATATGGCTGGTAAGTCAACCTATATGAGACAAGTAGCACTTATAGTGCTTATGGCACATATAGGAAGTTTCGTTCCGGCTAAGGAAGCAGATATTTCCCTTGTTGATAGAATTTTCACAAGGGTAGGCGCAAGTGATAACGTGGCTTATGGTCAGTCAACCTTTATGGTAGAAATGAGTGAAATGGCAAACATCATCAACAATGCAACTTCTAAGAGTTTGTTGATTTTAGATGAAATTGGTAGGGGTACTTCTACGATAGACGGTCTTTCAATTGCTTGGGCTATCGTTGAGCATATTGCCCTTAAACTTAATGCTAAAACGTTGTTTGCAACACACTATCACGAATTAAGTGAACTTGAAAGTTCATTGCCTGCCGTAAAGAATTATCACATTTTAATTAAAGATAGCGATGGAAAAATTACTTTCCTTTATAAGATAGCAAGGGGTGGTGCAAACAAGAGTTTCGGTATTGAAGTAGCATCGCTTGCAGGTGTAAGCCAAAAGATTATTGAACGCGCAAAGTCTATTATGAGTTCAATTGAAGCATCTCAGGAAGGAAATCTAACAATGAAAGTAGCGGAAAACTTTTCAGAAGAGGCCGTTCCTACTGATCAGATAGGATTTTTCCAAGACGATAGTAAGTACGTAGAACTTAAAAACGTTATCAACGACATTGATCTTGATAGTATTACCCCACTTCACGCGCTTACGATACTTTCAAATCTCCAAAAGATGACTAAACCAGTAGGGAAAAGGAAAAAATAATGAAAATTAATTTACTTGATAGTAGTATTTACAACTTAATTTCTGCCGGCGAAGTCGTTGAGAATCCAGCCTCAGTAGTAAAAGAACTTGTTGAAAACTCTATAGATGCAGGTGCAAGTAGCGTTTCAGTTTACATTGAAGATGGTGGTATAAAGTCTATTGAAGTAGTAGATGATGGTGCCGGTATAAAAAAGGAAGAAATGTATAAAACAATACTTCCACACGCTACGAGTAAAATAAGTACTGCTGACGACTTATATACCATTTCAACGTTAGGTTTTAGGGGAGAGGCGCTTGCGTCTATCTCTGCTGTTTCTGAAATTGAGATAAACTCAAAGTATTTTGAAGAAGATTTTGCATCAAGACTATTCTCAAAAAACGGAGTTACCGAAATAACGGACTCTGCGCACGCTTTAGGTACTTCAATAAAGGTATCAAATCTTTTCTATAATACTCCTGCAAGATATAAATTTTTAGCGTCAAAGAGCACGGAAGAAGGGTACGTTACTAAATTGATGTTCAAACTAATTCTTGCAAATCCTGAAATTGCAATCAATTACTACGTAGATGGTAAATTGACCTACTCTTCATCAGGAGAAGGGTTAAAAAGCGCTGTAGAAGCGGTATTTTTGCCTAAAATTGCCAATTCTTTCATTGAGATAGATGATGGCCTTAGCGATGATAACATTCGCGTAACAGGTTTTATTTCACCTGCAGACGTGTTTAAAAATAATCGTAATTTCCAAATCGTTATCTTGAACGGTAGAATTATAACCGACCAAACAATGAGTGCGACTATTCAAAACGCATATGGCAGTCGTCTTATGAGTCGTTGTTTCCCAATTTACGTTCTTAACGTTGTAATGCCATTTGATGAAGTAGACGTAAACGTACACCCAAACAAAAAAGAAGTACGTTTCCAAAACGCTCGCAAGGTCTACGGCAAAATTTATCGCACGATTTTAAGAGTTTTAGAAGGTTATGAACTTCAAAAGACACAAAAATTGGTTGCCGATTTTTCGGAATTTTCTCAAGAAAAAGATGAAAATATTGCTAAAAGAGAGCCGATAGGGGAACAAATGAGTGATAGGGGGAGTGATGAAGGTGCTAAACCTTCAATGAGTTTTGAAGACGCTCTTTCTTTAGTGCGTGGAAAACCCACTGAGTCCAACTTTATGCGTGCAAGTAACGCTATCACGATGGAAACGGTTACTAAAAAGGCTAAGGTTGAGGATGGTTTTACCTATCAAGTCAAAGAAATTGACCTAAAGAGGGAAATAGACCCCTTTGTTAGTGAAATAAAAGAAGAAAAAAGTGAACGATTAAACAATGCAACTACAAGTAGTATCACACTTGAAAAGGAATTAGCGGTCGGAGTTAAAAACTATACCGTTGTCGGTCAATTTTTTGATACCTATCTTGCTATTGAATGTAACGATAAAATTATTTTTATTGATCAACATGCAATGCACGAACGTATTTTGTTTGATAACTTGATGGAAAGTTTTGAAAAACGCGCAATTTCCATTCAACCAATGATGATTCCTTACGTTTTTGAAGGAAGCGTAAATGAAATCGGCGCGATTCTTGAAAACAAAGATGCGTTATACGATATGGGCTTTGAAATTGAGTCTTTTGGTGTAAATACCATAAGAATATCAAGCGTGCCTATGCTACTTGCTGAAAAGATTGACCTTTCAAGTTTGTTTACTGAAATTGCTGAAGAAATCAATATGGGGAAATTATCAACCCTAAAGGAATTGGGAAAAGATAAAATTGCCACTATGGCTTGTAAAGCGGCTATAAAAGGTGGAAAGGCGCTTGATAATGCTCAAATTGAACTTGTAATGAAGTATTTTAATGAAGGTAATATGCCACTTCAATGTCCCCACGGCAGACCTACTGCTATAGTATATACGAAAAAAGAGTTTGAAAAACTCTTTAGGAGAAGAGTATGATCATAGTCGGTGGTGCAACGGCAACGGGAAAATCTCATTTGGCTATTGAACTTGCAAAGAGAATTGGTGGCGAGTTAATTTCTGCCGATTCAATGCAAATTTATAAAGGAATGGATATTGGTACGGCTAAAGAAAAGGGCGACATAGGTGTTGAGCAACACTTAATTGACGTTGTTGAGCCAAACGAACCGTTCACAGTGGTTGACTTTAGGGAGCGAGCAAAAGAAAAAATAAAAGAAATTCGTGCGCGTGGAAGGGTGCCAATTGTAGTTGGTGGTACTGGTTTATATATGGACTCTCTTTTGTATAAAATGGAGTATGGTGGTGGCGCAACTGAAAATGAGGCGTTAAAAAGCCAGTTAGAAAGAGAACTTGCAGAGAATGGTGCCGAATATATGCACCAAAAACTTGCATCACTTGATCCCGTTAGTGCGGAGAAATACCATTGTAACAATACAATTCGCGTTCTTAGGGCGTTATACGTGGTATTAAATACGGGAAAACCGATATCATCTCAACAAGCCGAATTTAGCCCCGTTGAGCCTGTTTTGATGTTCGTTACTAAGAGAGATAGGAAACTCTTAAGGGAAAGAATTACCAAACGCATTGATCAAATGATAGAAGAAGGATTAGAAGGGGAAGTTAGATCCTTAATTGCTAAAGGATACGATTTTACTTTACAGTCAATGCAAGCGATAGGCTATAAAGAATGGCAGGGATACTTTGAGGGCAATTTAACGCTTGAAGAAGTTAAAGAGCAAATTGACGTTAACACAAGGCAGTATGCAAAGCGCCAAGATACGTGGTTTAATAATCGTTACAAAGAGATAGTGAACTTTGTTGATCTTGATGAACTGCCCCTTGAAGAAGTTGTAGATAAGGTGTTAAAAGAGCATCAAGTATTATAAAATAAACAATAATTCATAATCAAAAGGTATAGAAATGAACAAAAAAGCATTAGAAATCATTGAAAAGGCTGAAAATATCGCAGAGCCAATTTTTAAAATTATAGATAACGATATCGCACTTTTTAATCAAAAAAAGGTGCTTGATGCCTTCCGTGAGCATCGTGTAGCCGCTCGCCATTTTAGTGGAACTACGGGTTATGGATACGACGATATTGGTCGTGATACCTTGTGTAACGTTTTTGCTACCATTTTTAAGGCTGAGTCTGCAATCGTTTCTCCAAACCTTGTTTCAGGTACGCACGCGTTAACGGTAACGTTGTTTGGCTTACTTCGTCCAAACGATACCTTGCTTTGTATTACCGGTGCTCCATACGATACTCTTAGAGAAGTAATCGGTGGCGAAAACATAGGCTCACTTAAGGATTATAACGTCAAATATGATGAAATTGCACTCAAAGATTATCAAATTGACTACGATGCAATTGGAGAATATCTTAGCAAGAGCGAGCCTAAAGTTATTATGATTACTCGTTCAAAGGGTTATGAATGGCGCGATGCTTTGTCTATTGAAGATATTGAAAAAACAATCAATTTTGTTAGAAAATACGCTAAAAATTCAGTTATTATGATAGATAACTGCTATGGAGAATTTATTGATAAGCGTGAGCCTATAGAAGTTGGTGCTGATATTTGTGTTGGATCACTTATAAAAAATGCAGGTGGTGGAATTGCTCCTACGGGTGGTTATATCGTGGGTAAAAAACAATGGGTTGATCAAGTGGGATATAGATTGACCGCGCCGTCAATTGGTATGGAAGTTGGTTCATACAATGGTTCATATATGCCTTTCTATGAAGGTTTATTCCTTGCTCCTGTAACGGTAGCGAATGCAGTAAAAGGTACGGTTTTGGCATCAATTGCCTTAGAACTTATGGGTTTTGAGGTAAAACCATCTCCCAAAGTGCTTCCTAAAGACGTAATATGCTCAATAAAATTTAATACTGCAGAAGAACTTATTACCTTTATACAAGGAATTCAATATTCATCTCCGGTTGATTCATACGTAACGCCTGAGCCTTGGGCAATGCCTGGTTATGACCATGAAGTTATTATGGCTGCAGGTACTTTTGTACAAGGTGCATCAATAGAATTATCCGCAGATGCTCCCATAAAAGAGCCATATATTGCGTATTTACAAGGCGGTTTAACGTATCAACACTTCAAAATTGCATTAATGGAGTGCATTGAGCGTATACTTAATAAGAAATAATAAGTAAAGTTTGAACAAAATTTTCAAAAATAAGGGATTTCAATAGGGGAAAAATCAAAAATAATTAAGCCCTATTGAAATCCTGGTTAAAAATAATTTTTTGCTAAGCCGTGTTTATAAGGAAATCTTGAGTTTAAAACACTGAAATGAAAAGATTTTTCCTCAAAAGTTTAGTCTTACGTTTCATCGTATGCGCATAACCCAACATATAAAATTAATAATTTCTCAAATGCTAAATGGCGTAAAAATCTACTGAATAAATTGCCTATAAACGCAAATGATAGGAATGTAAAAAATAATTTTACGAATAGATATAAGAATTTTTCAAAAAATCGAAAAATGCAATGTTTTACCGATATATTTAAGAAAAAACGCAAAACCTACTCCTCTCGTTGCGTTAACTATTCGCAAAACCCGTCTTTTGCGAATAGATTATTGAATATTTACCCTCTAATTTTTGCAAGAAAATTTGTAAATTTTACTCTACCCTACCACGCTAAAAAATTAAATATTGTACCTTAAATTTTCAAAAAATCTCTCTACCTATTTCAACTAATTTTAAGAATCTATTCTGTGCTTAACTTCAAATTTACTGCAACACACGCGCTGGCATTTTTAACTGTTGTTTTCTTTTAAACCTCACCACCCTATCCGTGGGCGACTAGGAGTGTTGGAAAATAATAAATTGGGTTCTATGTCCAAATTTTAGTTTGACTTTTTGTAAATAATTGAATATACTAATACTAGTTCCATTAGGAACACTTGCCAACTTGAAGTTGAGCGATGCCTAATCAATCATTGATTAGGCTTTATTTTTTTACTTGACATTTTCTGTTTATAAAGTTTATACTACTGATAAAGACAGTGGCCTGCCGTTAAAACGGATGTGAGCATCGGAAGTATTTTCGGCTGTCTTATTTTTTATGCCGTTTTTTATTTCGTTATTAATACTTGACGTAATAACGTTAAAATTTATATAATATATTTGCGTTCTTGAGTCCGTAGGTACGGAAGCAACGGTTGTTCGCGTTGACAGAGAAGAGTGTTTAACGCACTTTAGCACAGACTTCTCATAAAACCACTCTTCGGAGTGGTTTTTTTATAATGCTGTTTAATATTTTTGTTGTTATAAAACGTCACTACCCTATCTACTGATTGAATTTTTTGCGCCAGAGTATAAAAAAAGACAGGTTCCGGTGTCCTGTCTCTTCTTTTATTCATCAAAACCTAATTTTTCAATTTGTTTTATTAATGTTTTTCCATTTACCTTAAAAACTTCTAACATATTAATTACATCTTTATATTCAGCTATCTTTTCTTTTTTCCATAATTCAACGCTACCATATCCAAACGGATCTACTTGAAATGAATATCCATCGCAATTCAAATTAAAAGGTGTACCGCCCTCACATAGATTTTTTAATAGTTCAACAAAAGCAATATCTTCTTTGCTTAATTCATATTTTCTTAATCTATCCATTATATGCTCTCCTTTTCATTCTCGCTTTATTATAACTCAACTTCTTCTTTCAAATTTAATTATACTTTATAGATTCATTAAAATCAATACGTTCTTTTAAATTGACTATTTGTAATACATTTTGATATAATACCAATGCCAAAAGTAAATATTATATTTCTTTTCCCATAGGGCAGTAATAATAACCTATGGGATTCTTTTTAATTCAAATTAAGAAATATTTTTCTTTGCAGGTTAACTAAATTATTGAATTTTACGAATAGTTATGTTAAAATAATCTTATGGCAAACGAGAGATATTATGACCAATTTAATCGTGAGAAATATGAAAAGTTCAATGAAATTTTAGATGAACTCCCCTATTTTTGCAATGAATATTTTACGGGCGTTGATATGCGTACCTCAGTTTTAACAAAACTTAACTACGCAACCGACCTTGCTATATTTTTTGATTTCTTAACTCATAAAGTTCGTGGTTTTGTTGGTAAGCAAGTCGTTGATATTTCCCTTAAAGACCTTGACGAATTTATTACCGTAACGGAAATTGAGTATTTTTTAAGATATTTATCCTTTTATTCCTTCAAAGGTAAGCCCTATCGCAACGGTGAAAAGGCAAAAGCACGTAAACTTAGCGCCGTAAGGTCTATGTTTAAGTATTTTTATAATAAGGATAAGTTAAAAGAAAACGTTGCAAGCAAGGTTTCAATGCCTAAACTTCACGAAAAGCCTATTGTAAGACTTGATGACAACGAAGTTGAAAAGATGCTTGATACCGTTGAGGCAGAGAGAAAATTTGGCTCCGAATTCCAAAATTCTTATAATCTCAACACGCGTGATAGAGATATAGCCATTGTAACGCTTTTTTTAGGCACAGGAATAAGAGTTAGCGAGTTGGTTGGAATAAGTATTGAAGATTTAGATTTGCCCAACCGTGCTTTTAAAATCACGCGAAAAGGTGGCAATCAATCCGTACTCTATTTTTCAAGAGAAGTTCAAGATGCTTTGGAGATATATCTCACTTGGCGTGAGCATCGTTTGATGAAGTGTGGTCTTTACGATGAAGAAAACGCCCTATTTATATCCCTTCAAAACAAACGAATAACCGTAAGGGCCGTTGAAAATCTCGTTAAAAAGTATACGGGTGCCGTTAATCCATTAAAGGCGGTGTCCCCACATAAATTACGCTCTACCTACGGCACTGCGCTTTATCGCGAAACAAAAGATATTTATATGGTAGCAGAAGTTTTGGGGCATAGAGACGTAAATACCACGAAAAAACACTATGCTGCAATGGATGAAGATATTAAGCGTGAAGCATCTACAAAAGTTGTTCTAAGAAAAAACGAAGATTTTTAGATACAAGCACTTTTTCCACTTATATTTCTATTTTTTAAGTTAAATTAGACCATAACGTGGTATATGAAAAGTAAAAATGCAAACTTTTGTTTGCATTTTTTGTCGATATGTGCTAAAATGTAAACAAGTGGATGGAAATTTTGTCAACCCCATTGCTTAATTATTATCATTATTATATAATAAAAACGGAGTATCGTTATGACGAAAAATATTGAGATGCAACAAAAAATGGCAGAAATTAGGGATTACGTTTATAAAACCGTAGATGAACGTGGTTGCCCTCCTACCATTAGAGAAATTTGCTCTAAATTTGACATTAAATCTACCTCAAGCGCATCTTATTATTTGCGCAAGTTGGAAGATGCAGGCGAACTTCGTATTAATAAGCAAAAAAGCCGTGGCTTGGAAGTAACGGGTAAGCGCATAACTTCACGTGACGTTGTTGCAATTCCCCTAATCGGTTCCGTAACCGCAGGTGTGCCTAAACTTGCCGTTGAAGATATTGACGATACCGTATACCTTCCCTCATCGCTCTTTAGTCGCTTAGATGACAATACCTTTATGCTTGAAGTTGAAGGTACTTCAATGATAGATATAGGCATCAACGATGGCGACAAAATTATCGTAAAGCAACAAAATACTGCAAGAAACGGCCAAGTGGTCGTTGCATTAATTGACGGCGAAATGAGTACGGTTAAACGCTTTTTTGCAGAGGATAATCGCATTCGTCTTCATCCTGAAAACAAATATATGCAGGATAAATACTACGATCCCGAAAATATTAGCATTATTGGCATCGTAGTAGGTCTTGTACGCACAGAAATTCACTAAGGGAAATTATGGATACCGTTAACACTGAATTAATTAGAGGTCACGTAGACACCATCATTCTAAACTCACTTGCCGAGCGAGATCGTTACGGCTATGAAATTTTGGACATTATTTCCGATTTGAGTGAAGGTCGCTATGAAATTAAACAACCCACCCTCTATTCTTGTTTAAAGAGATTGGAAAAACAAGGTTTTATATCTTCATATTTTGGAGATGAATCCAATGGCGGTAGAAGAAGATACTATCAACTGACTGAAAAAGGTAGAGAAACCCTTGAGCAAGACCAACGCGAATGGGAATTTTCTCGTACGATAATCAACAAACTTCTTTCAGACAAGGAAATAGACCTTAAAACTGTTGAAGCCCCCTTTGATCCTAATGAACTTAGACCACTTACTCGTAGAGTAAGAGCGCACGAAAAAGATGATGAAGTTGCAGCAACCATTGCTCAAGAACCCATCGTTAAGTACGTATACGTTCCCCAATACGTTCACGTACCCGTAGGTCAACCTTTACCGGAAAATCCCCCTCTTCCCGAAGGTGCAATTCTTGAAGAATCCAATCTTCCAAAAGACGTTGTCGTAGAAGAAATCAAGGAAGAATATTGTCCTTCTAAGGAAGATGCAATAAATGCATTATATTCAACAAATAACCAAGAAATAAAGGAAGAAGTACAACAAGAGTGCGAGCCTATTCAAGAAGAAATAAAAGATGAAGAAGAACTTTTTATTATAGAGCAACAAGCAAAAGCAAGCAAACTTCTTCAAATCGGTGAGTTCGCAATGCATAGAAATCTTTTAGAAGAAGATACCCCCTCTTCTGTTGAAGATGAAGAGATTTCTAACAAAAACGCTCAAAACGGCCAAGAATCCACCACTCTTTATAACTCTTACGTGAAAGAAAAACCGTACGAACAAGTAAATTATAAAGAAGCATTATCCGCGATTTTTGGTACTGCTGAGCCTACGAGTGCAAATTTAGTTAAAGAAGCAAGCGCAAGTTATAAAGCAGAAACTGAAAGGCTTGAAAATTCTGCAAAGGCTCGTCACTTTGGCGACGTAAAGCAGTCTTTATACGAAGATGGGTTTAAGTTAAAGGTTTATCAAAAGGCGAACAGCATAAACCACTACTATATGAAGTTTATATATAGTAATAGAATTAATAGAGATACTGCCCTACTCACCTATTTAGTGTTACTTGCAGAGTTACTCATTATGATAATTGCAAAGAAAGCATTCGGTGCCCCATTAACTTATATAATAATCGGCTCCGTAGGTTTGCTTATACCAATTATTCCTACGTTGATTTGGCTTACCAATCCAACTAAACGGATTAGAGCGCAATTTAACTTAAATCAGACTCTCGCAAACGCTGTTATAGCATTCTTAGTAATATCTGCAATTGCAATCGTAGTAAGTTTACTATTAAGTGCAGATATGAAATCAGGCGCAACGTACTCACCCATTATAATCTCATCAAATATCCCTGTTGGAGTATTAATATACGGAGTACTTTATAAGAGTAATAATTATCATTTAAAGAAATAAAAAAGAAGAAGTTCAATTGAACTTCTTTCTTTTTAGTCTAATTTTTGAAGTTTTGCGATTTCGCCTCTTGCAAGTTCATCACATCTATTGTTGTTAACGTTGTCACTGTGTCCCTTAACCTTAATGAATGTTACTTGATGCTTGTCCATTTCTCTAATAAGGCTTTCCCACAAGTCAACGTTTTTAACGTCATCCTTTCCTTTCGTGCGCCAATTATGAGTAGTCCAATAACTTAACCACCCTTTTTCAATGGCATCTACGGCATATTGTGAGTCGCTATATATTTTTACCTCACAAGGATATTTCAAGCATTTTAGACCCTCTATAATGGCCGTAAGTTCCATTCTATTGTTTGTAGTGTTAGGATGACCACCCGTAGCGATCTTTTCGTTACCATTATACATCAAAATAGCGGCCCAGCCACCTGCACCAGGATTTCCACTACATGCCCCGTCTGTATATATTTCTACTATTTTCATAATTTTTCTGATAATATTTTAGATTTTTCTCTACAAGCATCAATGCCTTTAATTACTATTTCTTCAAATTTATTATCTTTGAATGTTGTTATTGCTTCAATGGTCGTACCACCTTTACTACATACGCGTTCAACTAAAGTCGTAAGGTCATATTCTGCGTTTGATGCATATAAAGCAGAGCCTTCAATTGTAGCAAGCGCAAGAGATTTGCTTTCTTCTAAACTGAGTCCACCTTTTATGCCGGCTTGCACCATAGCGTCTGCAAATAGATATACGTATGCAGGACCGCTACCACTAATTGAGGTAACTGCGTCAAACTTGTCTTCAGTTACGAAAACGAGTTTTCCACAGGTATCAAAAATAGCATTTATAAGATTTTGGGTATCTTCTGAGCAGTTGTCGTAACAAATTGCCATAACGCCCTTGCCAATCGTACAAGGAGTGTTGGGCATCACGCGACAAACGCCTACGTCGTTGCCTAAATATTTTCTTAAAGTATTAATTTTTACTCCTGCCATAATGGAGATTACACTCTTAGCGTTTATGCATTGAGCGTTTTTTAATATATCTGCATAAAATTGAGGTTTAACGCCAAGCATTACTATTTCTGAGTTATGAAGAACGTCATCGGTTGATTGTGCTTTAGTTAAACCTAAACTTGCATACTTTTCCATTTTTTTATCGTCAAGGTCAAATACTGCAATCTTCTCTTTGATAAGATTGAATTTCTCAAACTCGGCAAGAAATCTATCAATTATTGCTCCCGCCATAACCCCTGCGCCGATAAAACCTATTTTATATTTCATAATTACTCCTTTTTTCGTAATAATGATTGACTTAAATCAAATATTTGTTTATAATAGCCTTGTTACAATTTAGGGGAGTGGCTCAACGGTAGAGCAACGGTCTCCAAAACCGTCGGTTGCGTGTTCGAATCGCGTCTCCCCTGCCAAAGCGCTTGAGTAATCAAGTGCTTTTCTTTTGCAGTAAATATATTTTACACCACAAATTAAGATAAGTCAAAGAAAACTTTTAAAAGGCAGTGCATAAAAAAAGAACTACTCATTTGAGTAGTTCTTGATTATTAGTAATTATAATTATTCTTCATCGTTAGCAAACTTAGCAAGATCAAGACCTTTGAAGAGATCAGCCATGGTTGCACCGGTGGTTGAAGAAACGTATTCATGTGGTTCTTCATCTTCTGCTGCAACTTTCTTAGCCTTTCTTTCGCCCTTGTCTTCTGCCTTAGCAGCGCGCTTGTTGAAACGAGCGGTTCTGCTATTGCTCTTTTCTTCGGTTTCAGTTTCTTCTACAACAACTTCTTCTACTACGGGAGCTTCAATTAGAGCCTTGATAGAAAGAGTGATCTTATTCTTTTCAAAAGAAATGATCTTAGCTTCAACTTCGTCACCAATCTTGAGTGCTTCGTTAGCATTGCTAATCCACTTGTGGCAAATTTCACTTACGTGTACGAGACCATCAATACCGGGTTCGATGCTGATGAATGCGCCGAATTCCTTAATTCTTTCAACTTTGCCCTTAACAACGTCACCAACTTGATATTTTTCAGCAGCGATTTCATAGGGTTGCTTTTGGAGTTGCTTGTAACCAAGAGAAACCTTGTCAGCATTTCTGTCAGCCTTAAGAACTACGAATTCATACTTCTTGTTGAGTTCAAGAACGGTGCTTGGATCTTCAACTTTGGTCCAACTGAGGTCGCTGATGTGAAGTAAGCAGTCTTTGTTCATGATGGATACGAAGATACCAAAGTATTTGTCGTCCTTCTTAGCAAATCTCTTAACTTTACCTTCAACAACGTTGTTAACTTGCATTGCATCCCAGAAAGCGTCTTCTTTAGCAACTTTTTCTTCTTCAAGAATAATGCGTTGTGAAGCAACGATTCTCTTAGGATTGCTCTTTCTCTTTTCTTCGCCTTCAATTGCTTCTTCAGCCTTGGGGGGAAGGATGCGGAGACGGAGTTTCTTGCCAACGTATTCTTCAAGGTTCTTTACGTAACCGATACGGATTTGGCTTGCGGGAACGAAAATGGTATATGAACCGATTTTGCCGAGTAGACCACCCTTGATTGCGCTGGTGATGGTGAGCATGAATTCTTCACCGTCTTTGATAGCCTTAACAGCTTCGTCAGCAACGAGTAGTTCATCATATTTTTTCTTAGAAAGGTTGATAGCCTTCAACTTAGCATCGGTCTTAGGAATGATGATAGCTTGGAGATTATCGCCGATAGCGTATTTAGATGGATCGTAGTTTCCATCAAGTTCCATTTCATCTGCAGAGATGAAACCGGAGTCGTTCTTGCCGTTAAGTTTTACGTAAACGGTAACGCCGGTGGGGTCGATACTTTGAATAGTAGCTTTAACGGTCATGCCTTCGCGGTAAGACTTTGGAGCAAAGCCTGCGCGCATTGCTTCTTCCATGGTGGTGATTTCGACCTCTTTCTTAGCGGTCTTTACTTCAGGTTCAGCAGCTACAACTGCTTCGGTTTTGACTTCAACTTCGTTGTTGTCAATAGTGTTGATGTTTTGTTCCATTATGTTGATAACCTCCATAACCAACTCTTTAGGAGTTGATGCGCCCGATAGTATTGTGGGCATTGTGATATTAGTATTTGCAACCGACTTTAAGTCGTTTACATTTTGAATTATATGGGCATTTGAAGTATACTCTTTTGCTATTTCGTAAAGTTTGTTTACGTTAGCGCTACGCTTATCGCCTACGACTAAAACCAAGTTGGCGTTTTTGCATAGTTGATGGGCTTCAAGTTGCCTCCGTATGGTAGTATAACAAATAGTGTTTAATATTACAACTATTTTTAAAAGATTGGTAAGCAAATTTTCTATTTTTTTTGCAATTTTCAAGAAGGTTTCATGTTCAAAGGTGGTTTGTGCTACGACAAGATATTTTTCTTTATCAAGCGGTATGAAACCTAACTCTTTTTCATCACTTATTACGGTGTAGGTTTTAGCGTATGAAATTGAGCCTATAACTTCCCTATGCTTACTATCGCCTATCATTATCAAATGATAGTTTTCTAAAGAAAGTCTTTCAATTTCAGAGTGAATTTTGGTTATGCTTGGGCAAGTTGCGTCTACTAAATTTATCCCCTTTTCTCTTGCATTTTCATAGATAAATTTAGGAGCCCCGTGTGCAGAAATTACCACCGTATCCCCTTTTTGAACTTCGTATAAATTGTCAATGACTTTTATACCTTTTTCTTCAAGTAAATCAGTTACGTTTTTGTTGTGTGCAATAGGTCCGTAAGTAAAGATACTTCCATTGTCGGAATGGCAAGAAAGAGCAATTTGAATTGCCCGTTCAACGCTTTTACAAAATCCGATATTTTCAGTAACTTTTAGTTTTGACATAATGCAACGACTTTTTCTGCAACTTCTTCAATTGACATATTGCTCGTATCTATTACGGTAGCGCCTTCTGCTACTCTTAAAGGAGCAAAGTCACGGTTCATATCTTGGTAATCGCGCGCTTTTATATCCTCAAGAATTTCTTCGTAAGTATGAGAAAAGTCGCCTTTACCTTCTAAATCAAGTTTTCTTCTTTTTGCCCTAACCTCGGCTGATGCATCCATGTAGATTTTGATTTTTGCGTTGGGAAGCACGAAAGTACCTATATCTCTACCATCAAGTACGCAGTCGGTTTTTGAGGCAATTTCTCTTTGAAGAGATGCAAGTTTATTTCTTACCGCGTGTATTTTTGAAATTGTTGATGCAGCCATTGAAATATGGTGTTCACGTATAAAAGGAGTTACGTCTTCGCCGTTTACGATAACTTTTTGACCATTTTCTGAATATTGAATATCCATGCTTACGGTTTCAAGAATTGGCAAAACGTTAATTTCATCGTTAGGTTGAACGCCGTTTTTGAGTGCATAATATGCAAGTCCTCTATACATTGCACCTGTGTCAAGATAGACGATGCTCATTTTTTTTGCTATAAGTTTTGCGATAGTGCTTTTTCCTGCACCTGAAGGACCGTCAATTGCGATATTGAGTGTCATAGGTTTTCTCCTTTTATATGTTTATACCGGCAGAATAACCGGTTGATAATGCTATTTGAATGTTGAAACCACCAGTAAGAGCGTCAACGTCAATCATTTCGCCACAAAGCGAAAGATTGTTTATGATCGTACTCTTAAGCGTTTTAGGGTTGATTTCTTTGGTTGAAACGCCACCTGCTGTTACGATTGCACGTTCAATGGGTGCCAAATAATTTACCTTGAAGGTTAGTTCTTTTAAAGCCTTAATTAAACGCATACGTTCATCTTTAGTGATGGAATTTACAACTTTATCCTTAGGTATGCGACTAATGGAAACAACGTAAGGAATCATACTTTTAGGAAGCAAGTCCCCTAAGGCATTAATGAATATTTTATTTGATTTTGAAGAGAAATCGTTCAAAATACGCTTATCTAAGGTTGCTACGTCAAGAGCAGGTTTAAGGTCTAAACGAAGGTAATAATCGTTGACGTTGCATCTATTTATTTTACTTGAGATGGTCAAAGCAATTGGACCTGAAACACCTTCATCAGTAAACAACATTTCACCGAATTCGCATGCGATTTCTTTAGCATTTTGTTTGTTGATAGCAGAAAGGGTTACGTTTTTAAGTGATAATCCCTCAGGAAGAAGGGTGTCCTTGATGGAAATTAAATTACCATTGTAGTCAACAGCACCTTTAAGTAAAATTTCACTTAGCGCAGGTACTGGTTTAACTATTGTATGGCCCAGTTTTTTTAAGATATTTAAGCATTTACCATCTGAGCCGGTTTTAGGATATGAAAGCCCCCCCGTTGCAAGGATAAGATGATCACAGTCAATTTTTCCTTTATTTGTAACGATTTTTACAATTTTATGCCCCTCTTCAACTATAATATCCGTTAATTCGGTTTCAAACTGAACGTTTATAGGTCTTGATTTTAATGCCAAAAGAAGCGCATCAATTATATCGCTTGATTTGTCTGATTTGGGGAAAACGCGATTGCCCCTTTCAACTTTTAATTCAACACCTAACCACTCAAAAAATTCTTGAGTTTTTTCGGTATCAAAAGCCCGTAATGAACTCATCATAAATTTGGGGTTAGAAATAACGTTGGAGATGAATTCGCGGTAATCACAAGCATTGGTAACGTTACATCTACCCTTTCCAGTAATGTATAGTTTTCTACCAATTTTAGCATTTTTTTCAATTAAAACGACATCGTGTCCACAATCACTTGCTTGAATGGATGCCATAATTCCCGCGGGGCCACCACCAACGACAACTACTTTCATTTACTTTTTCTCCTTTAATTCATTTATTTTGGAGAAATATGTATTCTCTGATGTGAGAGGTGTAATCGTAGCGTAACCTTGTTCAAACAAAACGACGTCGCAATCCTCAGCGTTTTCAATAGGCATAGGGTCGCCTACTAACGAATATGGAATTCCGTTTTCATCTTCTTCCCCGATTATGTAATAGTCTTCATAAATTCTAATACCAAGTGGAGTGATTCTATGACCTTTATTACCTATAGTAGGATTGTTTACGTTAATATTTAAAGCGTAATCGGGTGATGATAATTTATAATAATAATCAAGATTATTAGCAATAAAATCAATTACGTAATCGTATTCTTCTTCTGTTTTTGAGTTGGAAGATAACGCAATAGACCTAATACCCAAGATGCTACCTTCCATAGCGGCGTGGGCAGTGCCACTATAAACGACTGACGTGCCGAGGTTAGGTTCTGTATTAATGCCTGAAATAATCAAATCCGGTAGGTCGTTTTTCATTAATTCTACACCGATTTTAACACAATCTGCAGGGGTGCCCGTTATAGAATAGCACTTAAAGTTTTCATCTAAAGCGACTTCTACGCGTTTCAAATAAAAAGGCTTGTAAAAAGTCATAGCGTGAGCCATTCCAGAGTTGCATTTAATGGGGGCAACAACGGTAATATCGTGGCTTTTTGCTAATACTTTTGCAAGTTTTCTTATACCATAAGCAGTATAGCCGTCGTCGTTAACGATGAGAATTTTCATTATAACCTCTTCAAAATATCAATTTCTTTATCGCTAAGATAGCGTGACATACCCCTACCTAATCCACCTAAACGCAAATCGCCGATTTTTGTGCGTTTTAGGAATACGACGTTTGCGCCGATGTACTCAAACATACGACGTACCTGCCTATTTCTACCTTCATATATGGTAATTTCAACGCGAGTAAGATTATCTTCAACACCTAAAATCTTAACTTTTGAACGATGTGTCATTACTCCATCAAGTGGGATGCCGTTACGAAGTTTTGCTATATCGGCTTCTTGTAATTCCCCTTCTACCTTAGCAACGTAAGTTTTAGATATTTCATTTGATGGATGAGTGAGTTTGTGCGCAAGTGCGCCATCGTTAGTTAAAATAACTAAACCTTCTGTATCGTAGTCTAATCTACCGATTGGGAAGAGACGTTTATCTTTAACGGAAATATAATCCATAACGGTTTTTCTGCCCTTATCATCTTTAACGGTAGTTACGCAACCTTTAGGTTTATTCAACACTATGTAAATATCACGTTTAACGAGCGCAATTTTACGCTCGTCAACCATGACCGTGTCATTATACTCGTTGATTTCAGTACCGAGGGCAGTAACGGTTTTGTTGTTAACTTTTACTTTGCCTTCAGTAATAAGTTTATCAGCGGCTCTTCTTGATGCTACGCCACATTCTGCTATATATTTATTTAGTCGCATAATACCTCTTAAAAAAACGATATTAATTTCTTTTCTATATTATATATAGTATATAATTTTTCGACAAATATCAAGTTATTACCGACATAAAATTTAACGGACCCGCAAGAATTTGATTTATCATGAGGAGCAACAATTTCATCAACCGATTCAATTTCCAAGTTGATCTTTTCGCTTCCATCGTTTTTTAATGGATAATACCTATCTTCTTTAAGGTACAACTCTATATTTTTATATTTTTTTCCGCGTTTTACCTTGACAACTGCATAAGCAGTTTCCGTATTTCCTATTTTCTCAAGATGGTAATTTTCATGTGCGTAGTCCATCAATTCAGAGCAAAGATTAAAGTAATCGTAATAATTTAAAGCAACGGCAACAATTTGCATACCATTTCTTTCACTTGATGCAACTAAACAACGACCGGCTTCTTTAGTGTATCCGGTTTTAACACCATTCCCACCTGAATAATTATATAAAATGCGATTTTTATTAGCAAAATAATGAGTTTCTTCTTCGCTTTCGCCTTTTACTACGTGCATTTTAGTTGCTACTATCTCTTTAAAAGTCTCGTTTTTTAAGCCGGTAGAGGCAATAACTGCAAGGTCGTATGCAGAAGAATAGTGACCTTTTTGAGATAATCCATGTGGGTTTTTAAACTGTGTATTTTTAAGACCTAATTCCAATGCTTTATCATTCATCATTTTTACGAATTTTTCAACGCTCCCTGCCGTGTGTATTGCTAAAGCAATAGCAGCGTCGTTTCCAGAGCGTAACATTAACCCGTATAAAAGGTCTTTTACGCTTATTTTCTGGCCTAATTTCAAGTATATGGAACTGCCCTCAATTCCTACCGATTCTTTATTAACGGTTATTACTTCTTCAAGATTGCAATGTTCAATTACAACGAGTGCCGTCATTATTTTGGTTGTGCTTGCCATAGGCATACTTAAATGCTCGTTGTTTGCTTTTAACACCCTATTCGTACTGCACTCAATTACGACGTAACCCGATTTATTGCCCTCTGCGAATGCCTCATTATTTTTTGAATAAATAAAGATCGGCAAATTAATAAATATGAGCAACGTTGCTATAAGAACAATTATTTTACTTTTACCATCTTTATTATTTTTTGTGCAGTATCTATCCATTTTTCCAAATTACTTTCTTTGTCGCAATTGCAACATGATTGACTTTTTATACCTTTTGCTTTTCCTAAATCTAAATTGATACTAAAGTTTACTTCCATAACGTTTCCTCCTTGCTTTAAGGATGTTAAAAAGTAGAGTAAATATACCCTTAAGATGTGGAATTATTGAAAATTTTAGTTGGAAACCTATTTTGTCAAAAAGGCATAAATAATGCAAAAAATTAGTGTTTTGGCTTGAAATCAGTTGTTTACTATTCTCAAATATTGCAAAATGTATAATAATCTCATTTTCATAGCATGTATTTATAAGGAAAACTCTATTATCTTTTGAAAACCAAAAGAATGCTTTTATGCTTGTTTTAATTATTGTAAATAAGGCTATATAATTTTTGATATCACTAAGGTTAAATCGCCAACAACAATCGTTTGATTTGTAAAGTTTATATTTTCTTTTAAATGCAGCGATACTTATTCCATCGCTTTCCATTGAAATATATATTGTCTTTTTTAAAAATCCTATTTTAATTTCAACTGCTATCCTATCTTTTGTTTTAATTATTCTAAAAAAAACTGCCATACCCTTTTAGTATGGCAGTTGATTTAATAATAATACTAATAACTATTTGATGTTTTTGTTCTTAAACATAGCCTTTTTGATTGTGCGTTTTGCTACGTATTTAGTCATGCTTCTATAGTTATAAATTTTTACTAAATATCCAACTAAGAAAATTAGACCGATTGAGCCTACTGCTGCACCTGCCGCTACGTATGGAGTTACGTTGGGCTTATCTTCCGTTTCTGACTCAAATACGATGGTATATACACAGTCAATGTAAGTAAAGTTATAGTTTTCGTCAAAACCTTCCTTGTATTCAACCAAGTTTACGCCAACTTTACCACTCGTTAGTTTTACACTTGGTGGTGTTGCAAGATCCCTTTCATCTTCGTTTTCAACGAATCCCGTATATTGCATTGTAAATTCGGGAGCAACGCCTGCTTTTGTTACGGTATCGTTTCCTACGGAAACTTGTAGCATCTTCTTAGCAATTGTAAATTCTACCGAGTTAGAGCCTGAAATTACGTATGATGAATTTGAAGGACTTACTATCAATCTATAGGTACCGGCGTTCTTAACTTGCTCAGAACTGAATAGTTTAATGGGGTTACACGTATCGCCATAAACAAGGCCGTTGAAAGTAATTAAGATGTCGTTTGCACGATCGTATCCGTTGTAAACGAGTCCTTTATAGTTGTCAAAGGTAATGCTAATGGACTTTTGTGCGATAACGAGATATTGTTCTCCACTGACTGAAAGATAGTTATCACTTTCTTCATAGGTAGCCTTAACGGTATGTCTACCTGCAGGTGGGAATGCGGGGAATTCGCCGTCTTCGCCTATAAATGAGTAGTCAACTTCAATTTTTTGGTCAAGACCTGCAGATTTAACGGCTGCTTCAATTGCAGTAAATGAACCATATACTTGTGAGAAGTTGCCTGTAAAGTATAGGCTTGGTTTTACTTTGTTAATTACAAGTTCTGCAGATGCAAGTTCTCTATTGTAAGTATTTTCAGCGTTGTGTACGTAACAAGATACTTTATAGGTACCTGCATTCTTAGGTGCTTGTTTTGAAGTTGCATATGGAACGTTTACACCCGTGTATTCTACGTAATACTTAACGCCTTCAAGAACGTTTTCTAATACGGGTACTATTGCTTTTTGAGTGTTATCAAAGTCTACTACCATATTACCCATAGTAACGTCTGCAAGTTTCTTGATAACTGCAGGGATTGTTAGTTCATAGTTTGAAAGATTGTAGTTATCTTTCATTGCGCCACTAAGTTTTGAAACTGTAATGATTGCATTGGTTTCACCGGGCTCAGATGAGTTTAGTATCGCGGATATATTTGCACTTTCAATGTATACGAAGTTAACGTCCTTATCAAGAAGTCCTTCAATTATATAATTGTCAGGAGTTACGTATGCATTAGTTGTTCCATCTACTGGTTTTTCATATGGTTTACCCGGAAGAAGAGCAACGTTTTTGGGGTTAACTTTAACCATAATCTGCTCATCTGCATAATTCAATACGTAGTTAGGAGTATTACATTGAACAACTTGTAGGATAATTACGTAATCGGTTTGAGATGCGTTTCTAACCAACTCAATTGATGCACCGTCGTTATAAACACCCTTAACGTCAATACCATTGTTTGATGCGTTGTCAGTTCCGATAAATCCACTGTATGAAAGAGTGATTTGTGGGATTTCACCATAGGTGAGAGTTAAGTCTTGTTCGTTAATTTTTACGTTTACCATTAAAGGAGTAATCGTGCCGTCAACGGTATATACGTAACTGTCGGGAAGAATGTAGTTTTCAGCATAATCGTTAATGCCGAAACCATAAGTAATGGTTATGGTCTTGCCGTTTCCTGCGTTAGAATTATCATAATTTGCAGTAACGGTAAGAGATTGTTCTGCGTGTATGGTTTTAATATTGGTTGAGGTAATCAAAGCACGAGCATCGTTGTCATATGGCTTACTTAACAATACAACGGGTCTTGTTGAGTTAAAAGTAGGTCCGTATACGGTGTTAAGATTGAACTTTTCAACGAATAGTCTTGCATGCTCGTTAGTTGTTCCAACGGTATTACCATTCTCATCTTTTAGTATTCTTATAGCACGATAGTTTTGGTCAACTTCATCGCCTTTCAAGAATTCAACGGTTAAGGTATAGCCGTTTTGCTTATAAGGAATAACACCGTCACCAAGAAGAGAACTTTGAACTTTTTCGCGAGTAATACGAATATACTTAGACCAATCAAATCCATCGGCACTACCATTGTCTGAAACGTAATTATTGTAAGCATCTCTTATAGATTGGTCGCAATTATCTACGTCAATAACCTTTAAGTAATCGAAATAGTTGGGCTCAACGTCAATTTCATAAGTGATGGTAATGTTAGGCATTTCAATTGATACACTTCTACCAATGATTTGAATCATTTTTTCAAACGAGTCAGCCTTCATAGTGATGATGAAGTTGTTGTCATTGCAATCAAATGAACTTGCTAAGTTGTAAGTGCCAACGTTAACCATACTACTATTCATCTTATGCAATTGAATAGTTACGGTTTTGTCGGGGAATAATTCCATTGGAACACTGATTGTCATTGTAAGATCTTCATCTTCTATTGGATCTAAATAGTCAAAAGTGAATAGATCAATTTCAGGCGTTGCGGGGTTTGCGTCTGGAGCAAAGGTTAGTTCTCTTGGATAAATCTCAAAGACACCGTGCTTATTCTCGCTGTTTGGAACGTCAAAGGTAATGTTATAGTTTGCATTATCATATTCAAGAGTATCCTCTTTAAATGCGTAAGTACCTACGTTTTCGCCTTGTTCACGACCATAGGTAACCAAAATGGTTTCTCCGTTGAGACCGTCAATTAGTTGAGTGAAAGCCTTATCTTTGTCACCATAGGTTTTTGAGAAATTGTCGGTAAAGAATTGAAGTTCTCTTTCTATAATAGTGTAAAGGTTAGTTCTTGAAACACTTGAGCCTATTACGTAATTTACGACAGAATCATCAATTTCAAAGGTTGAAGTATACGATCCTACGTCTTTAAAAGACTCTACTCGTATACCGTTTGCATCAACCGTAGTTACGGCAATTTTATCAATAATACTTTCGTAGGCACTATTGTTAAGTCTAACAAGACCTGAGTTGGGATCCCCACTAACTTGTCCTTGGTTATCTCCCATTAGTATAGAGATTTGAGTTGACTCAGCGTTATACGTTGCAGAGCCAGTGTGTGAGAAGATAACGTTAATTTGTCGTGGTTTAATGGTTAAGCGAATTGCTTCAAGTTCAGTTATGTTGTCTTGGTTTATAGAGTAGTTTTTAGCAACTACAGAATTAGTGTCAACTGCTTGAAGTTTAAATTTCATACCATAGGTACCAGCATTTAAGAAAGGTACTTCAGTATTGGGGTCTTCAACGTTGTAGAAAGTTCTAATAATATTGAACTTATCTTCATCGGAAGCGTAAGGCTTTTTGCTTGATGAGAATTCAACGTTAGAAATTTGAATTGGGTTAAATGATCCACTATAGTAGAATTGAGTTGTACTTGCGTCAAAGTATAACTCTAATTCATAAGGAATAATTTCTACCATTGCAATACCAGATGATTCAATTACTTCGTAATTGTCGTTGTTGGTATAAGCCATAATGGTATATTCGCCAACGTTAATTAGTGAGCCTTGGTTTACGTTTGCACCACCAGTGCTTGGAGTATAACTGAGATAAACGCCGGTTGACTCGTTTAATACTGCGGGAGTATTGGGGTCAATGTCGTAATCCGTACCCAAAACTAAGGACAAGTCCTTAGCAGCGTAAATTTTGGTGTAAAGGTCGTTTGAGGTATTATAAACGAGTTTAATTTGACGTTTAACGATTTGGTAGTCGGCTACTTCATAGTTGGAAAGTATGTAGTTGTATGCTTGTGCGCCCGTTAATTCTACTACCACTCTATAAGCACCTACAACGATGGGGTCAACGTATTTTAATTGAGACTTAGAGTAATATCTATCAACAAGATTTACGGTATCACCCGAACAAATAGCATTTGCAGTTGAATATTCAAATGAAACCTTTTGTGCTATTCCGTTGTATACTTTTTCTTCAGTGTTTGAGAATTTTAGAGCAATTGACTTAGGTATAATAGAGAAGTTATATTGTCTTTCTCTGATGTTTGAAGAAAGTTGATAGTTTTGTTGTTCAGAAAGGGAGACGGTTGCAACGTACTCGCCAACGAATTTAGGAGTATCGTTATAAACCAAATTTGAAGCAGAAACTAAACTATTTCCTTCTAAATCAATAATTTCATAACCAATGGAAACGTTATTTCCGTTATATTCATATTCGGCTTGATTACCAACGAACGTTACGTTTAGGGTCTTTTTAGTAATGGTAAAGTTGGTTTTAATAGAACCTGAGAAGTTGTTTTTACCCGTTACGCGAACAACGGCTTGGGTGCTTGCATTTACGTTGTTTTCAAAACTGATAGTATAGTGTTCGTCTTCAACGAGGGTGCCACCCGTTTTAAGGGTTACAAAGCCGTCGGGAATGGTGGGTAAAATACTTTCTGTTGTGTACTCATAGGTTTGAGTTATTGCCTTAAGTTCACCCCTATTATCCCTACTTAAATCGTAAGCGTAAATGGAGAAAGTTTGTTCTTTGGAACTTTCGCCCAATACGTAGTTGTCGTTATTATCTATTGCATACTTAACCGTATAGGTACCAACGGTTAATGCGCTTACGTTTTGTCCAACGCTATTATATACAATGGGTAAAATTTGGACTTCGTCTTGACCTTGCTTACCAACGATATTTACGACTTCTATCGTTCTACCTTTATCTTCAGTAAGTTTAATGTCGTACTCAAATTGACGGACCGTGCTAAATTGTAGCGTAAGTTCACGTGGTACTACGGTTATAGTAGTACTTGCACAAGACTCGTCAACTTCGTAATTGGTTAAAATTATATTATAATTTTCTGAGTCAACGGGACTGTTTCCAAGTGATGCCGTTACCACGTAAGTGCCGACGTTGACAACCTCGTTTACTTCATAACTAAGTTTTATGTGATTGTTAACAATACCGTAACTTGTATAATTTTCGTGAATTCTTGCGTGCAATCCATTAACGTGTCCTATATATGATTGTGCCATATAAACCAAGTCTTGAACGTTTTCATTGGTAGCAGTGTAATAAACAATTTGAATCTTAATTGGTCTAATTACAATGCTTTCGCCCTCTTCATCGCCAAAGTATACGTCGTTTTCATTCAAGAAATAGTTTTCGTTGGAGATAGATGCTTTTGCAGTATATTCGCCTGCATTTAGTAATTTAACGCCGTCAACACCATTTAGAGAATAAGTAATGTTAACGCCAACAACGTCGCCTGCAGCGACTTCAGTATCTTTGTTTGTAATAATACAACTTACTGCACGTTCGGAGTAGTTGTAGTCTTCGTTAAATGATTGCCAAGTAAGTCTTAATTCCTTGGGAGATACGGTGTACTTAATGTAGGTATATCCACCCCTAAACATATAGTTTGCACTATCCGATGCAAGTTCAACCTTTGCATAGTAATCGCCTGTTGTAGTTTTAGACGTTACTTGATAGTTAAGGTTTTCATCGGTATAAACTGTTGTTTTAAGTTCAACGGTGTCAGAGCCAATTAATCCTGCGATACCGTCATTATCTCTTGGAACGGGATATAAGAGCGTTCCGTTGTAAACTAAGTTGGTAGTACCCCAGTTGATGGTGATTTGAGATTTGGTGATTTCTCCATTCATCTCAATATATCTAATAGAAGAATCGCTCAATACGTAGTTGCCCGTTACGTCAAAATTTTCAATTTTAACTGTTAAGCCAGTGCCAACGTTAGCCGTTTCAATACCATCTTTGTAGAATTTTCCTAAACCAAAGGTTACTTCGGGGGTTTCTTCAACGAGTTGTGAACCTGTGTCAATTCTATAGAAAGCGAAGTGTCTATTTAATATAAGTTCTCTGCTATGTACTTCAGAGGTACCATCGTATTGTTTTGAATAGGAAGCGTTTTGAACGGTTCTTAGTTCAATTTCTGCCCTTGAAATTGTGTAGGTATAAGAAGTGCCGTCAAATTGGTAAATAACCGTTGGAGCATTCGTTCTATTGGGTCCAAGATTATCGCCTGCAACTGCTTTCACTGAAGAGCCATCACTTAGTTTTCTATAAAGTGAAATGGTGTAAGTACCAACGTTTTGGTTAGTTGAGAGAGTGCCTGCGCCAAGATTTCCTTCAAAGTCAAGTGCATCGTTGGAATCGTGTTCTGCAAACCAATAAAGGTTAGAAAGTAGTCCGGGACTATCTATGGTAGCAAGACCGGTAAACTCAATACCCCTTCTATCATACTGCTTGTCGCCTGAACATTTAATATATGGCGCTTGTTGAGTAACGGTCGTTAGATAAACTGTTAACTCATTGCAATCAATTGGTAGCATAAAGTCTTCACCAAAGGTTTTACTACGAGTTAACTCTTCATTATAGTAATTGATATATATAGGTTCAGGATAATTTGTTGTCCTATAGCAAAGAGATGCAATATAATATGGACTTCCCGTGCTTACGCTCAATGTTAGATATCCATTTTTCAAATCGGTTATAGAAGTTGACGTAGACGTGATGTCAGCCCCATCATACATTGCAGAGATGCGAGTTTCGGTAGCTTTTTTGATATTTACCGATTTATCTTCCTTATTGCTTGTCGCTACTGATGATAAAGTGTTTTCAGACTTCAGTTGTTTTAGAACTGTAATTATGTTTCCGCTTAAACCACTGGCAGATGGTCCTGAAGTTGAACTATCATATGTTGAGTAGCCGTAACCACTTTCTTTTCCATCATTAGGATTGCGCCATAAATCATTAATTACTATATCACCTGCATTAGTGGTTTTACCTGCTAAAACACCACTGAAATATCTACCATCTTTATCGGTATGTGCAACGTAAACTTTGCCAGAATAATTATACAACATACCGTTGATTGTAATTTTTCCGCCCTTTGCATAGCCAACAAGACCACCAGCATTGTTAATATTATGAGCAAACGATCTATCAGTTCCGTTTGTGTTGCCTGAGCCACCGTGAGATCTTGCGCCAACGTATCCTGAGCCTTTATATACAAGATTGTTGATGGTTGTGGTAGAAGAACTTGCTTCGCCAAAAATACCGCCTGCTGAAGCCCTATCGTTTCTAGTTGGGTCAGTTAATCTAATATACCTTGTAACAATATAAGTGTTTCCCCAGGGACCTTCTCTCCAAGACCACTCGCCAGCATCGGTATTTTGACTTCGAGCCCAAATGGAACCATTGTTGTTGAAGGTTAGGTTGGTAAAATATGCCCCTTCAGTGACACCTATAACGCCTCCGACAACGGAGCCTTGTCCTGAAGCGTGTGTTTGAGCATTGCTGTTACCATCAATACCTATTGCGTGTAAATCACCACCGGAGCTGAACGTGATGTTTACGTTTGTTACGTTAGAGCCACCTAAGGCACGACCTGCTAAAGTACCGAGATATAGGGTGCTACTATATTTTGAATCATAGTTATAATCCCCTGAAGTTTGTACGTTATTTGTGCAGAAAGCACGAAGGTCGCCTTCAACTACGATATTAACGTTAGAAATGCTTGCGTTGCTACCAAGAACACCGGCAAAGAAACCAACGTATTTATGGCTAACGGAAGTTAAAGTTCCAAAATTTTTGGAATGAGTGCCGGTAATAGTAATCGTGTTACCCCTACCGTCAAACTTACCGTTAAACGTGGCCTCGCTTAGTCCACGTGAACTAATCGTAATGTTTTGACTTAGTTCATACGAGCCTGTTATAGTGCCAGTGCCAGTTGAAAAAACGTTGTTAAAACTCGTTTGATCGGAAATAACGGTCGCTGCAGCGTCTGCTTGAATGTCACTCTTATTTGAAAGAGAAGTAGTAAACGCAAGTGCAACGGCAATTATGCATAGTAAGGCTATGCAAGCAATTAGTTTAGGTGTTGATGATAATTTAGTAATTTTTTGCATCGTTTAGCTCCTTAATCGATGTCAATAATTTTAAATGTGTTAGTGGTAATTATTCTATTTCAATGACGTCTTCGCCGTCTAAGAAATCGGGAATATCTTCGTCTTCATCACCAAAGAATTCATCTTCAGGTGCTTCAAGCACTTCCATATCTTCAGGGTGAGTCATATCAATGTTACGGTCGCGGAATAGAGTATCTTCCTTAGCGTAATACTTTTCAAAGTTGTTTTTAATCTTGAGCATTAAGTCGTCGTAATCGGGCAATTCCTCAAGGTTTTCCAAGCCGAATTTCTTTAAAAACTCGTTTGTCGTGCCGTAAAGTATAGGCTTACCAATCGTTTCTTTACGACCAACTGCCTCTATAAGGTTTAATTTTAAAAGCATTGCTATAACGTAATCGGATCCAACGCCCCTTAAATCCTCAATTTCCGTTCTTGTTACGGGTTGTTTATATGCGATAATTGCAAGAACTTGAAGAAGGGTTTTGCTTAGTTGTCTTTCTCTTGTTTCCAAAAGAAGATCGGCAAGAAGGTCTCCGTAAGCAGGGTTTGATTGGAATTGATAAACGTTGTTTGCGACTATAAGATGCATGCCCTTTTCGCCCGAGTATTGCAACTTTAATTCTTCTAAAGCGCCATCAATTTCCTTTTTGTTATATTTTTCTTTTAAGCCTTTGTATAAGTCGTCGCGGTGCATACCGTGTCCGCTTGCAAATATTAAGGCCTCAATTATATTCAACGGCATCGTTTAATACGTCCTCCTGAATGTTAAATGTATCGGTTAAAGGTGTTGATTCAACAAATATTTCTGCTTCGGCATTTT
>JAZQVF010000042.1:0-3556 GCA_045631675.1 Candidatus Stercoripulliclostridium sp. | reverse complement strand
CACAAAACGTGCTAATAGGAAGAATAGGCGAATTAAGTGATGAAGAAATTGAAAAGAGCATTGCTAAACTTCGTGAAAATCACCCCATAATAGGCGATGAAATAGTTTACGGTGGAAGAAGGGCAAGAATACCAATTCGTTACCCGCTAACTAAGATGGTAGGAAAGGGCTACGTTGCAATAGGAGATTCTGCCTTTATGACCATACCTCTCATAGGCTCCGGTATTGCTTGCTCACTAAGGGCAGGTACTATGCTTAGTGAAACTATCAACGAACAAAATTCCACTTCCGTTGAAACTCTTTGGGCATTTCAAGTAAAATACTATGAAAAAATTGCAAAGGAGCATTTCCTTATTGACTGCGTAAAGAGAAAGGTGCTTACTGCAGACAATTACGATATTAAGTACGTTATTGAAAGTGGTTTTATTACGGAAGATGACATCAAACTACTAACGGGTGGAGAAGGTGGCAAAATGACCTTAAAGGCAATTCTCAAAAAGATAGGCCTTGCACTCAAAAAACTACCCTTCGTATGCTCCGTTTTAGGCGCACTTTTGAAAGGTGTAGGCGCAATGATTACTGCAAAGAATATCCCCACCGAATACGATGAAAAAGAAATAGCCGAGTGGCAAGCAAAACTACAAAAGGTTTTTGGTAAATAGCAATGGAAGAAAATCTAAAGAAAATAAGGATAATGAAAGTATGGGAAATCATCAACCGTGAATCGGATGAAGACCACCCCGTTACCACTGAGCAAATTCTTGATAAACTACAAGAAGAAGGCATACCTTGTCATCGCAAGACCTTGTATGAAGACGTAAAAATACTTAACGCTTGTGGTTACGAAATACTCGTTAACCGTGCAATCAGTAACGAATATTACGTTATGGAGCGCACTTTTGACGTTCCCGAACTTCAAATATTAATGGATGCCGTACAAGCAACGCGCTTTATTTCTGAAAAGAAGACGGAAAGTTTCGTTAAAAAGATAGCATCTCTCGCAGGCGCTCAAAAGGGCGAAGTACTAAAAAGAAACGTTGTATCCTTTAACACGGCAAAAAGTTCCAATGAAAGGGTTTTCTATAACGTAAACGAAATATCCCTTGCAATAGAGAGAAAAAAGGAAATATCGTTCTATTACTACAAACTTAACGCTAAGCATGAAAAGGTTTATCAAAGAAACAAGAAAAAATATATAGTAAACCCACTTGCTACCGTTTTTGCAGATGATAAGTACTATCTAATGTGCTTTGATGATAAGCACTTAAACGTGGTGCATTATCGCGTAGATAGAATGGAAAGCGTAAGTATGGAAAAGGCAGGCATCACTGAAAACGAAGTATACTATAACTTTGACGTCAAAGGACTTAAGAAAGAAATGTTCGGTATGTTCGTTGGCAGTGCTGAAGAAGTAAGTTTCCTTGCAGACGAGTCTATAGTAGACGGCTTATTTGATAAGTTTGGCGACGACCTTAAGATAAGGGATTTAGGAAACGGAAAAGTAGCCTTCACTGCAACTGCGCAAATATCACCTACCTTTATAACTTGGGTGCTTGGCTTTGGAGATAAACTTAAAGTTACGGCTCCACAAAAGGTGGTAAAGAAACTAAAAGACCACCTTAAAAAGACTTTGGAAAGTTACGGAGAATAGTATGAAATTTTTTGACCTATTTAAGCGTAAGAAAACTCCCCATTGGCAAGAAGGGTGGCCGATACCCTATAAGAATAATTGGAAAATGGAAGAAATCCATTTGAGAGACCCCTTCATAATAAGAGAAGGGGAATGGTACTATCTTACGGGCACTCTTTCCCATAGCAACATCTCAGACGGCTACGGTGTACCACTTTACAAAAGTAAGGACTTAAAGACTTTTGAAGGACCTATGCTTATAGTAGAGCAAGAAAAGGGTTTCAAAGACTATTCTTGCTTTTGGGCGCCCGAAATACACAAAGTCGGAGAAGAATTTTGGCTTTTCGTAAGCCTTGAACCTAAAGGTGGCAAAAGGGGGACGTATCTTTTCACTTCCCCTAAAATAGACGGCACTTATGATTTTCGTGCTCGCGTAACCCCCGAAAATATGTTTAGTATAGACGGCACTTTATGGGAAGAAAACGGTAAAAAGTGGATAGTTTATTGCTATGAATGGGTGGAGTCAGTCAACGGACATATTAGGGCAGTTGAATTGAAAGAGGACCTAAGTGGTATAAAGGAAGAAACGGACGTTTTAATTTTCAAAGCAAGCGAAAACGTATTCTATCCAAGAAAGACACCGCAAAAAATAACGGACGGACCATTCTTATATAAAGATGGCGAAACGCTTAAAATGCTATGGTCTACGGTTAGTGCAAACGGATATATTCTCATTAGTGCAACCTCTAAGGGGGGACTCTTTGACGAGTGGGTGCAAAGCGACCTTCTCTATGATAAGGACGGCGGACACGGAATGGTTTTTGAAACTTTTGAAGGGGAGAGAAAAATTCTTTTGCACACTCCTAACGGAAGAAATAGGGAGAAAGGTGAGTTTGAGCATCCTATAATCATATAGTATATAGTTTATCGTTTAAGCGAAGAAATAAAAATAATGAGCCGATTACGGCTCATTATTTTAAAAGAAGGAGGAGATTTGAATGAAAAAGATACGCTTGTGTTTCAAGCATATTTTCATTGTATCTACAGTTTAAATCTCTTTTCTTAATACATTATTAAAAACGATACTTGATTTTTTAACGAATTGTGAACTTTTTAAAATAGGCGTTTTCCGTTTGTATCGTTAAACTTTAGGGGTAATTGCTATCGGTTGAGAAAATGCCGTGCCACCTTCACCTTCAAGTTCAAAACGAACGTACTTTTCCAAGCCTGTAGTGTCAAAGGTTTCGCCGTATCCCACTATCTCGCCACAAGAAATCCAAGTTACGGTGTGGTAGTTGGTGCCCTCAACGGAAATGGTGCCGTCCTCGTTTTCAGTAATACGGGTAATGCGAGGAGCTTCTCCTTGTGGATTTTCTACGAGAGCCTTTGTTACGGGGTAATAGTGTCCGTTTCTAAATGCGTGTTCAATGCTTTCTTCCGATTTATCAGGAGCAAGGAACATGGTGTAGCTCCAACCCATATCGTTGTCGTCGTGAGCAGCGTCTGCCGCCATACCATATATAATACGGTTCGGCATAAAGTGGGTTAGAAGATCGTCCCAATGTTGTCTGTCGGTGTCGTATCTATCGTTTCTGTTTACTATTTCAAGAGCAACTAAGCAAGGATATTTTTCATACCAAGAAACCCTATGTCCTTTTACGGCAGAGAAGTCGTCGTACCTACCGGGGTGGTTTACAACGGCAATGCCACCTTGTCTTTGTACCTCGTCAAGTATTTCTTCGGGGAAAGCAAAGGCATATTTCATATATGCATAGAAGAGATTGATGTGTGCTACAAACATAGCTTCTGCTTCGTTTGAAGCGATAGGGGTTAAGGTATAATCGGTAATGCCAATTTCTTCAAAGTTATGGAAACCGAGGTAGTGGTCGGAGATAGCAAGGATGTCGTAGCCCATTTCTTGGTAGT